>JAPLGY010000699.1 GCA_026389955.1 Caldilinea sp.
GCTGTGCCAGGCTCGCTGCCGGTCACGGGTTGTGTGACCAGATAGGCGAGTGTGCCAGGCCAGAGCAGGGAGCTGTTGGCTGGCACCCACTCGCTGTTGGGACTGCCGAGCAGCGGGCCCCAGATTTCCACCACTGTCTCGCGCACGTCGAGCTGCAGGGGTGTGCCGTCTGCTGTGGTGGCCGTCAAAGGCAGTTCTGGGTCTGGTGGGATGGCCTCTCCACCGAGGGTGACGACCTGTTCGTCGTCTGCCGGGGGCGGGGCTGTGCTGTCTACGGGGTCGGCGACGGCTGGCAGCCGGATGACGGGGGTGACCAGCGGGGTCGGCAAAGGGGTTGCAGTGGGCAGGGTGGCCAAAAGTGCTGTGGTGGCTGTCTCCTGTTCTGCTGCCGACGGACCTTCCAGCGAGGTTCCATCGGCACGGTAGCGGGGCACTTTGCCCAGATCGTCGTAGGGGATGACCAGTTGGGTGGCCACCCAGCCGAGCACTTCGGAACGTCCGTCGGTGACGGTGGCTGCTCGGATCAGCAGCCAATCTCCTGCCTCGGTGATTCCAAAGATGGCGACGGGGACCCCATTTTCCAACCCGGCGATGACGACATAGGCTGTGCCGGGCCCGCCGCGCAGCCGGGCGGTCTCGCTCAGGAGCATGTAGCCGGTCACCGGTGGCTGTGCGTCGGGAGCAATTGCCGGGATGGGCAGCGGCTTTTCGGTGGGGGTCGGCGTCGGCGTCTCGGTCGGGGTGGGTGTCCAGGTCGGGGTGGCTGTCGGCTGTGGCGTCTCGGTGGGGGTGGATGTGGCGGTGGGGGTATCTGTCGGGGTTGGTGTGAAGGTGGGGGTCGCTGTGGAAGTCGGTTCCAGAGTCGGGTTGAGGACGGCTGTATCGCCGCCAAGGTCAGCGTCCAGGGTCAGGGTCAGGAGATCGCTGCTGGCCAGCGGTCTGTTCTCTGTCAGGAGCGGCGTCGGCGTTGCGGTCGGGCGGGGTGGCGCGGGTGTCACCAGACCTGCGCTGCTGGCGAGCAGCACAGGTGCGATCGACTGCAGGATGTACCGATCGGAGCTGCTCTCCAGAGCAAAGGTGGCTTCATAGCTGCGGTTGCGGTCGGCGTTGTCAAAAAAACGCAGGCGTTCCGAGCGGCTTCCATCCTGGATTTCGCGGTCGATCTCGTTGACGTACACGGCCATCCAGTCGCCTGGGAGGGCCAGCCCGAGATCGAAAAGTTCATTGAGCAGGTCAATCCGGGCCACCAAGGACTGGGCACGGCTGGCTTCGCCCCGCTGCAACTGGGCCAGGAGGGTGGCCAGGGTGCTCAGCGGTGTCGGCTGGATTTCGGCCTGGGCCAGCCGATAGCCGGCCAGACGGGGTGCGGCCTGGGGGTCTGTTGCAGCGGCTGTGGCGGGCTGCCAGCGGGTGCGCAGCTGTTGGCGGGCAAAGGGGGGCTGTTCGATAAACATGGCTGCGGCGCCGTCTGGGGTCTGAAAGGCGCTGTTCAGGGGGCTGGCGACCAGCAGATCGGGCAGGGAGTGATCTGAGCTGGCTTCGAGTGTGACCGTGCTTTCTACGGCGTCGAAGTTCCACTGTGGATCGCTGTCGCTGGTCCAAAGCTGCACAAACGGTGCACCGGGCAGGGGCTGTGTCCACAGCGACGCCTGGAGCCTGGCACTGGCCTCGGGGCGTTCGATCAAGACGATCTGGGAGATTCCCTGGGCGTCTACTGCCAGGGTGCCGGCCTGGATCCCTGCGGAGAGGGGGGCAGGGGCTGTTGTCTGGCTGGGCTCCAACAGCAGCTGGCCCACGATCTGGTCGCCCGCAGCTGTGCTGCGCCAGAACAACATCGGCAGCGTGGTGCCTTCGGGGGTGCGCGGTGCGATGAAGGCCGCCCAGGGGTCGGTGGCCAGCGGAAAATAACTGGCTGCGACAAAGAGCAGCCCTTGTTCGTGCGCCAGCCGCTCGGCCAGCGCTGCTGCCCGTTCGGGGGTAAAGTCGAGGGCTGCCAATGTGTTGAGCCCCTGGAGGGCGAGCTGGTAGTACCGATCGGCCCATTCGGCTGCGTTGGCGGGCGTCGCTGTCGGGGTCGAGGTCAACGTGGGGGTGAAGGTTGGGGCGGGGGTTTCGGTGGCCGTGGCGGACGGCGTGGGGGTGAAGGTCGCTGCAAACACCTGGCGCATCGCTTCGGCAGTGGCGGCCGCCTGTTGGGCGAGCGACAGGCCGTTGGAGCGGCCAAGTTGGAAGGCGGCGACTGCCACAAAGAGCAGCAGAAGCAGGAGCAGCGCGATCCCGCCAAGCCATTTGAGCTGACGGCGGTTGGGCAACGGCAAGGTAGGTGGCAGCGGTTTCTGGTTCATGGGTTTGTTCAATTGGCGATCGTCAAGGTGACCCGGCAAGGGGGAGGGAAGTTGCCGGTCTGGTCCACCACGGTCAGCTGAAAAGTCCACGGCCCGTTGGCAAGGCCGCGTGTGTTGATGCTGGCAAGCGTGTCGTTGAAAACCTGGCCGCGGCCATCGGTCAGATAGGTAAACCCCTGTTCGGCGTTGATGCCGGGGGCGAACTCGATCTTGTAGTAGTTGAACTGGTCGTGAGCGGCGGTGCCGACCAGCGCCAGAACACCGCTGACCGTCGCGTTGTTGCTCGGCGCAGAGATGGTAGAACGGCTGTCCGGGCAGCCTCCAGGAAGGTTGCTGGGCGCTGCTGCCGGGGCTGGCAGGGCGGTGGGCACCAGGGCAGTTTGGGTTGCCTGCAGCGGCTCAGGGGTAGGGGCTGTCAGGGTCGGTGTGAGGGTAGGCAGCGGTGTCGAGGTCTGTGTGACGGACAGGGGGGTATTGGTCGGGGTGATCTCCAGCGCAAACTGGGCGGGGAGCGTGGGCTGTGCGGCAGGTTCGAGCACCAACGCGCGCGGCACCGTGTTGCCGGCAAAATAGGTGATCCCCATGACCAGCAGCAGAAACAGGGCGACCACGAAGATATTGTGCAGATCCTGGACGGC
>JAPLGY010000041.1 GCA_026389955.1 Caldilinea sp.
GAAAAAAGAGAAAGAGCAGCAAAACGGGCAGCGATCCCAGCACACTCATGGCCATCATTTCATTCCATTCGTAGGAATGCTGGCCCATCAACAGCTGAATGCCGACGGGTACAGTGCGCATGTCGGTGGTCTTGGTCAACGTCAGCGCAAACAAAAATTCGTTCCAGGCCAGCATAAAGGTGTAGATGCCGACCGAGACGATCCCAGGCAGCGAGATAGGCACCAACACGCTCCAGAGTGCCACAAAAGAACTGCCGCCGTCGATCATCACTGCCTCGTCCAGCTCGCGCGGCAGGGTGTTGAAATAGCCGGTCATCATGATGATGGCATAGGAGAGCGTAAAGACCATATAGGTCAGGATCAAGGCCAGGTAGGAGTTGTGCAGCTTCAGCCCGACGATCAGGCTGAAATAGGGGATCAACAGGGTGATCGGCGGCACGGCCTGTACGCCGATGATGAGCATGTTCAACGGCTTTTTGAAAAAGAAGGTGTATCGGCTGAAACTGTAGCCCCCCAGAATGCCGACCAGCAGGGTCAGCAACGTCACCATTCCAGAGACCAGATAGCTGTTTACAAAGAAACGCACTTTTTCGGGGTTGGTAAAGACGGCCAGGTAGGCTCCTGCAGAAAACGACTCGGCAATCAGCTGGGGAGGATACGCGAAAATCTCGGTGTTCGACTTGAACGAAGAGGCGACCATCCACAACACAGGAAAACCGGCGAAGATGGCTCCCAGCAGGAGGGCCAACAGCACCAAAAGACGGGCAAGGTGGGTCTGGGTCGATTTTGAAAAGCGGCTATTCATCGCTGGCCCTCTGTTTGCGCACATAAAACCAGGCGACGCCCATCGACAGCAGCAAAATGACAAACGCGCTGGTGGACGCCAGAGAAAATTCATAAGAGCTGAACGCCAGTTTGTAGGTGAACGTGCTCAGCATTTCCGTGACGCGAATCGGCCCCCCCCCGGTCGTCATCCAGATCAGGGTAAACTGCTGCATTGTCCAGATGAAATCGAGCATTGCCAGACTGACGATGATCGGGGTGAGCTGGGGAAGGGTGATAAAGCGGAACAGCTGGCGTCCGTTGGCCCCGTCGATCCGCCCTGCCTCGTACAACTCGTCTGAAATCCCCTGCAGACCGGCCAGCAGGCTGACCATGTAAAACGGGTAGCCGGCCCAGATGTTGATAAAGGTCACCGTGTGCAGCGCCAGCTGTCGAGAACTCAGCCATTCGATCTTGTCGCTGACAAGCCCTGTCCAAAGCAGCAGGTAATTGAGCACACCGTTGGGGTTGAGCAGCAGCCGCCAGAGGATGGCAATGATCGTCGCTGTGAAGACCCAGGGCAGGATATAGACCACACGAAAGAGCGCTTTGGTGAGGGGGCCGACCAGGCGGGTGTTGAGCAGCAGTGCAAACGCCAGCCCCAGAAGCAGGTGGAAAAGCACGCTCATCCCCGTGAAATACAAGGTGTTGAGCAGGGCCTGCTGAAAAACAGCGTCCCCCAAAATTTTGAGATAATTTTCGAACCCCACCCATTGGGGGTTTTTGTTCATGATCACATTGTCCTGCAACGAATAGAAAAAAACCATGCCGATCGGCAGGAGCGACAGCATGGCCAGCAGCAGGAGGGTTGGGGAAAGGTAGGCGAAAGGCACAAGCTTTTTGCGCAGGGCGGGCAGCTTCTGAACACTTGTGGCCTTACTGTGGTGTGTGGACAATGCGGTTTTCTCGTTTGGAAAACAGGCTTGGAAAAGGACGGCAGAGCGGGGCCAGAGACAGGCGTTCCCGAAGGTGCAGGGGCGCCTGTCTCTGGCGTTGGCCGATGCTTTCAGGTGCTGCAGCGTGCGCGTGCACCCGAAAACGCCGGCCAGGCTGCGGTTACTCCTGGAAATTTTCCATCCAGGCTGCCTGTGCGTTGGTGAGCGCGTCGTCCAGCGACTGGCTGCCGTCGAGGTAGAGCTGGAACTGTTCGTTGAACAGACGCATCAGATTTTCAGCGACCGGCAGGCCTACAAATTCGTTGGCCAGATAGCCGGCCTGGAAGACCTCGAAGGCCGCTGCGAAGAGCTCGTCTGTCTGCACGAAGTCCGGGGTCGAGTTGACGTTGCCGGGGAAGGCGTTGGCGATCGAGGAGAGCTTGGAGTTGACCTCGGCGCTCATGAGGAACTGAACCAGCTTCCAGGCCTCGGCCGGGTGCGGGCTGTTGGCGGCGACGCCGATGCCCCAAGAGGCGTAGGGAAGGCCCCGTTTGCCTTCGTAGCCGTCTGCGGCAGGCAGTGCAGTGATGGCAAAGTTCAATTCTGGGTTGCGTTCGCGGATCATGTTGATGTGGGCCAGCGAGCTGACCATCATCCCGACGCGGCCATTGGTGAACTCTTCAACCTTGTCCTGCTCGCGCAGCGAAAAGGCACCAGGTGCGATCGCGCCCGTATCGTAGAGCCCTTTGATGAACTCGGCGACACTGCGCACTGCATCGTTGGTCAGGTCAGGCTGGCCCTCTTTCATCATGCTGCCCCCTGAAGCCCAGACCCAGGACATCACATCGTTCTGAATGCCGTTCGGCTGCTCCAGAGAGAGCGGCAGGATCCAGCCGGAGACGTTGTTGGCGGGGTCGGTCAGCTTCTGCGCGGCGTCGGCAAATTCGCTGCGCGTGGTCGGCGGCGCGGCGATCCCTGCTTTTTCCATCAGGTCCAGGTTGACAAAGACCGGGTAGACAAAGTTGACGACTGGGATCATGTAGGTGGCACCGCCGAGCTGGATCTGCGCTGCCAGTTCGCTGTCGTCGTAGCCTGCCTGCGCCATCAGGTCGGTCAGGCTGGCCAGCGAGCCCTGTTTGACAAAGTCGCTGACCCAGGCACCGTCCAGACCGACTACGTCGGACATCGTGCCGGCAGCAGCGCCCGCCACCACCTGCTCTTTGGTGGTCGCATACGGGCCACTGATCAGTTCGACCTGGATGCCAGGATTCTGTGCCTCGAATTCGTCCATCAAGGCGCGGAAAGCGCCCTCTGGCAGTTCCGGCTCCCACCACTGGGTGAATTCCAGGGTGACGCTCTCGCCGCCGCCGTCACTGCTTGCCGGCGCAGAGGTCGTGTTCACCGGCGCACAGCCAGCGATCAAGCTGACCAATACTGTCAGTGCCAGCAGCAGGCTGATTACTTTCTTGTTCATGGTTTCGAGCTCCTCAAACAAAGGTTTGAAAAATTTACAAGGTACAACACCGACGCCACACACACAGACTCCATCTGTTGCTCCGTTGGGGTGCTGCCAGTGCGCAGCTGGCAGCTTGGGCCTCCTTTCTAACCCTGCCGTGCAGACAAACTCAATATTTACGATGCCGGGTCGCCCGCATTGTTTTGGAGACAGCCTGGACCGCAGCGTCGGAACGCTGGACACAGACCCCCACATAGAGCGCCTCGGTCAGCGCCAATGTGGCCAGGTTGGATGCCATCTCCTCCTCGCGAAAGTGGCTGACCCGCGTGGATGTGAACAAACAAAAATCGCCGTGGCGCGTCAACGGAGAATCGGAGTGATTGGTGATACAGACCGTGCGTGCCCCGCGCTGGTGAGCCAGTTCCAGAGCATAGACAGTGTCCTTGGAACTGCCAGTGTGCGAAATGCCGATCGCCACATCTTCGGGCGTGGCCAGGCTGGCATACATTTCTTGCACTGTAGGGTCGATCGAAAAGCGACAGTGCAACCCAATCTTGGTCAGCCGAAAATTGAGATCCATGGCCAGCGGAATCGAGTTGCCGGAAGCAAACAGCTCGACCCGGTGGGCGGCACAGATCGCCTGGATCGCCGACTCCAGCACGGTCATTTCCAAAATCCGAACCGTGTCTTCCAGCGAACGCATGCCGCCTGTCATCGCTTTTTGGACAGCATCGGCCGCACTGTCGTCGGTGGTCAGGTCCTCATGGACGAGCAGCATGGGAGAGACCAGGTCCTCAGCCAGCCCAATTTTGAGAGCATGAAAACCAGAGTAGCCGAGCGCCTGAGCGAAACGAACAATGCTGGCCTCGCTGACACCGACGCGCGCCCCCAGTTCGGTGATCGTGAGGTTGATCGTCTCGCGCGGCGAGTTGAGAATGAACTGCGCCGCTTTTTGGGCTGACCCCTTCAATTTGGGCAGTGCATCCGAAATTGCTGCCAACGCACCGCGCTCATAGCTGCTCTGGTTGTCCATCGCTGACTCTGAATTTCTCGTGAAACTTATTTTCATTATTGTAGCATTTGTGAAAATAATTGTCAATAGCTTCGCCCAGGGTTTCCAGCAGTTCTCAACTTGAATGGATTGAGAACGGCTGCTTGTCGTGGGAAGCGCTGACTGCTGTACTCCAGGCTTGACGGGACACTAGACACGACAAGCTCTCTTGGAGCTCCGACCGTGAGGGAGGGGGGAATCGCAAGGTACGACAAGCTCTCAAGACACGACAAGCTCCCTGGACACGACACGCTCTTTTGGAGCCCCGACCGTAAGGGAGGGGGGGAATCCCCAGACACGACAAGCTCCCAAAGCACGACACGCTCTTTTGGAGCCCCAACCGTGAGGGAGGGGGGAATCCCCAGACACGACAAGATCGCAAGACACGACAAGCTCTTTTGGAGCCCCGACCGTGAGGGAGGGGGGGAATCCCCAGACACGACAAGCACCCAAGACACGACACGCTCTTTTGGAGCCCCGACCGTGAGGGAGGGGGGAATCCCCAGACACGACTGACGCAGTATAGACAGCAAAGTCTCATAGGCAGGCGGCCACTTCGCCCGCCACTCACGCAGCGGCAGCGCATACCCAAACGCACCCGGTCGCTCAAGCAGCAGCGCCAGATAATAGAGCGGATCCAGAAGGTCC
>JAPLGY010000566.1 GCA_026389955.1 Caldilinea sp.
CATCGTCAAAATAAATTCCCCCAATCCCCTCAGACCCAGCCAACATCCCAATGGCCAAAAAGAGTACCAACGCCGGAACCCCCAGCCGCCCCGAAGCCTTGCTCGACACAACGCTGAGCAACAGTAAGATACCTCCGACCAGCAGAGCCAGGTTAAGTTCCATGCAGCAATTCCCATCTCCCTGAAGACACCCAACCCCTTTTTGTCACAAAGCAGCATCCCTTCAGGCCAAACCGGCGCTCCCGTGGCGCAGCCTACCTGGCAGGAAAAACCGGCTCAGTCCACTCCCCGCCCCACAGGAGAGTCGATCGGAAATTTCTCGTTGATCAACATCATCGGCCGATTTCCAACCAGGATCCGATAGGTGCGGCTGATAAAATGAATGCCTGTGTGGGCCTCGATGGCCTCCGGCAGGTCGGCAATCGTTTCGCGACCATACCACAAAATTTCTCGTCGGTTCTCAAGTTGGCTGTTGAGCAGAATTCGCCCGAGCCCTGAAGGCTCCAGATCCAACCCACGCAGCACATCCGCCGGCAGACGGTCGACCAGCAACAACGAAACTGCATAGGCATAGACTGTTGCGCTGTACCGGCCACGCAACAACACCTGACGGGCGATCACCGATGTGCCAGCAGCTGCGGCCAACCACAAATGCTCCTGCTGCAACTGCTGCTTCTGCTGAGATAGACGCACCACGTCGATCGGTTCCAACAGATAGGCTTCAAGAAACTTGGTCACCGTCCCATCCATCGCAACCAAAGCCCGCTGAAAAGGCGAAAGGGTTCGCAGATTCACAGGCCACCAATGATCCGGCATCGCCCCCTGCATCACCATCAGGTCGGCAAATGGATCAAAGCCACCGTTTTTCACAGATCCTTTGTTCTCCTGCTCTGAATCCAGCACAATCTCGCTCCTTTGGGTTATCCATTCTGCTGTGCCCCATTCCCTCGGTTCTCAACAAGCGTCCCTGTCCCCCAGAGGTCGCACAGATTTGTCATTATAAGCGATCAACATCAGCCAGAGATACGTCCACCGCCACCTGAAAATTCTCTGCGGTTGCTGTTTGACAACTTGCATGCGTACAGGTAGACTTGCAATTAATTGAGAAAAATTCTCATCTTAAACTCTGTCACAAAAGGAGATACCGATGAAACACCCCTGCCCACAACGCATCTGGATGCTTCTTGCCCTGTGGATCGGCGCAGTGGCAGGCTGCACTTCCCCTCTGCTGCCCGCTGCCACCCCAAGAGAGGTGCCGGACATGGCGCAGAGCACACAACCCAACCCAGCCCCCGTCCTACTGGCCGACGGGCAAAAACTACGCGTGGTGGCCACCACCAGCCTGGTCGGCGATGTCGTCGGCCAGGTAGGAGGAGAGACGATCGAGCTCACACAGCTGCTGCCGATCGGCGCAGACCCCCACAGCTACCAAGCCCGCCCCGACGATCTGCGCGCCTTGAACAATGCCCATGTCGTCTTTGCCAATGGGCTCCACCTGGAAGAGGCCATGCAGGATCTGCTCGACAACCTCGACCCACAGATCTCCCTGGTGGAGGTCAACACCGGCGTGACCGCGCTGGAATTCCATCCCCC
>JAPLGY010000689.1 GCA_026389955.1 Caldilinea sp.
CCCCCGACGACCCAACCCTCTATGTCGCAGTCACCAGCAAAAGTGACCCCGAACACGCCCCGCCCGGCTGCGAAAATTGGTTTGTGCTCGTCAACGCACCGCCGCTGGGCCCCCATTTCGACTGGAAAAGCGAAGCCGCCGCCTACCGCACCCGAGTGCTCGACAGACTGGCCCACCGCGGACTCGACATCCGCACCAAAATTCGCAGCGAACAGACCCTGACCCCTGCCGATCTCCACACACGCACCGGCGCCTGGCGCGGCGCGCTCTACGGCATCTCCTCCAACCAGCCCCTCAACGCCTTGCGCCGCCCCCACAACCGCTGCCCCGACGTCCGCAGGCTTTACTTCGCCGGCGGCACCAGCCACCCCGGCGGCGGCGTGCCCATGGTGACCCTGTCCGGCAAGGTCGCCGCCGAATTGCTGCTGGCCGATCGACAGACAGAATGCGACACTTGAAAACGGCGAACAGCTTCTGGAAGCGTTCGTACTGCACCCTGTGCCAAAACAACCGATAATCAACCAGAAGGATTGGCCGGCGCAGACAGTGCTCCCCCGCACCCGTCCCAAATGCCGCCAGTCCAAGCCATCCGTCTATCACTCAACCCAAACACATAAAAACCGGCCCTGAAGCTGGCAACGACAAACAGAGGAGAAGCACAGAGCGATGTCTACAGCACTGATCTGGGGGGCCAGCGGCGGAATCGGCAGGGCTCTGGTTACCCTGCTGCGCAATCAAGAATGGACCGTCGGCGCAGTCAGCCGCCATCCCCATGACTTGGCCGATCTCACCGATTTTCGCTATGAAGCAGACGCCGGAGACGCCTTCAGCGCGCACCAGGCCGTCTACACAGCAGCACAGGAACTGCCAGCAGTCGACCTCTGGATCTACGCAGCCGGCGACATCCTTTCCAGCCCGGTTGCCGACCTTGCCCCGGTCGACTGGAAACGCATCCTGGACGCCAACCTGACCGGCGCCTACACCAGCACCCACCTCAGCCTGCCTTTGCTGGCAGAAAAAGCCCACCTGATGTATGTCGGCGCCTACAGCGAAAAGCTGCGCCTGCCCGGACTCTCCGCCTATGCTGCGGCCAAGGCCGGGCTGGAAGCCTTTGCCGCAGCACTGGCCAAAGAACAGCGCGAGCGCCGCGTCACAGTGGTGCGTCCAGGCGCCGTAGACACGCCGCTGTGGACCAAGATGCCGCTGCGCCTGCCGCGCGGCGCCAGCTCGCCCGCCACCATCGCCGAACGAATGCTCGAAGCCTACCAGGCGGGCACCGCCGGTACACTGGACCTGTAAACCACAATGCGGCTGCGTGCCCTGCAGAAGACTCTGGCCCTCCGACTGATGCTCTGGAGTATCCTCAGCATCGCCGTCGGGTTGCTGCTGCAAAAAACACCTGCCCCCTTCTGGCGTGCCTTCGGCCAGCAGACAGCCGGCTGGGGTGCGATCGACGGCGCAATCGCACTGGCAGGCTGGCGCGGCGGGGCACAATCCCCTCCAGCCCCTGCACAGGAGCTGCCCGAACTGCGCAAGTTGCGTGTACTTCTTTGGGGAAACGCTGGGCTGGACCTGCTCTACATCGCCGCCGGGCTGCTGCTCTGGCGCCAGGCTGGCCCGACACGCCGCGGACACGGCGCCGCCGTGGTGCTGCAAGGCCTCTTTCTGACCCTTTTTGACTGGACCCACGCCAGCGCCACCGCTCAACTCGAAACACAGTGCAAGGATCTACATGACCACAAACCATGATGTCGTGCAGGATGTCGTGATCGTCGGGGCGGGGATCAGCGGGCTGATGGCCGCCATCCGCATGGGAACCGCCGGCCTGCGGGTCGCCGTCGTCGACAAAGGACGCAGTGTCGGTGGGCGACTCGCCACCCGACGTGTCGCAGGCGGACGGGCCGACCACGGCGCCCAGTTCTTCACCGTGCGCCATGAACGCTTTGGCCGCTGGGTGGAAGAATGGATTCAAACCGGCCTGGTCTACCGCTGGTCACATGGCTGGAGCGACGGCAGCCTGGCCAGCACCTCACCCGATGGCCACCCCCGCTACGCCGTGCAGGGAGGGATGAACAACCTGGCCCGCCATCTGGCGACCCAGGCGGCTGCCAGCGGCGTTCTGCTGCACACCGATGTGCGCGTCACAGCCCTCACCCCCGAGAACACCGGCTGGCAGTTCACCGCCGAAGAGGGAACGCAGCTGCTCGCACGGGCGGCAGTTCTTACCGCACCGGTGCCCCAGAGCCTTGCCCTGCTGCGTGGGGTGCCACTGGCGGAACCCGAACGCGCCCACCTCGAACGCATCCGCTATGAACCCGCTCTGTGCGGTCTCTTCGTGGTGGAAGGAGGGGTAACTTTGCCAGAACCTGGCGCAGTGCAGCAGCCAGGCGCCAAGATCGCCTGGATCGCCGACAACCAGCGCAAAGGAATTTCGCCCGGCGCAACCGTCGTGACGCTGCACGCTGGCGGAAATTGGAGCGCCGCCCACTACGACGAACCGGACGAACAGATCGAGGCCGCCTTCTCTGCTGGCTTGGCGCCCTGGCTGGCCGAAGGAGCGACCGTAGTCGAAGCGCAGGTCAAACGCTGGCGCTATGCCGCACCCACTGTGCTGCACCCCGAACGGCTGCTGCGCGCCAGCACCGCTGCGCCCCTGCTCTTCGGCGGCGACGCGTTCGGAGAGCCCCGCGTCGAAGGAGCGGCACTCTCCGGTCTGGCACTCGGCGACGCACTGGTCGCCGAATTCACCCCTGCTCGTCTGCCAACGCCTGCGCCTGCTCAATAATCGCCGAACTCCGGATCCGCCCCTCCGGCCAC
>JAPLGY010000002.1 GCA_026389955.1 Caldilinea sp.
AGCACTACGCCGATCTGGATGAGCCCATGCGGGCGCAACTTGCGGCGAGTGTGCACTGGCTTGACCTCAGGGAGTTTCCTGCGGCGGAACGTCAAACGCATGTGGCGCAGCTGAACCATCGTCTACAAACTAGTTTGAATATTACAACCGGCCCGGTATGGCAGGTTGCGTGTGTCCATGAGGGCCCCGATCAGCCGGGTCGGCTCCTGATGATTGTCCATCACCTGATGATTGATTGGGTTTCATGGCCCATTCTTCTGACGGATCTGTGGCATAGGTATGAAGAGCGGTCAACCCAGGAAGCAGCCCCTCCAGCAGCCCTCCAACTGCCGCCCAAAAGCAGCTCGTTCCAAGCCTGGTCAAATCGATTGCAGGCGTGTGCGCACCAGGCTGAATTCTTGGAAGAAATGAGCTACTGGCTCAAAATCGGAAGCTATCCGATTCAACCGTTGCCGATCGACGAGCCAGCCAACATCGGACAGGATACACTGGCTTCTGTGAAGACGGTCATCTGTCGTCTGTCGGCGGCGGAGACGCAGGCGCTTTTGCAGGACGTACCGGCGGTCTACCATACGCGCATCCATGATCTGCTGTTGACGGCGTTGGCCCAAAGCCTGTTGGCCTGGCAACAGAGCCGCAACAGCGCACCTGCCAGTTTCTCCACGCTGTTGCTGGATCTGGAGCGACATGGCCGTGAAGCGCTGGATGAAAGTCTGGATCTCTCGCGCTCGGTCGGATGGTTTACGTCCCTGTTTCCAGTGGCTTTGCAGGTCACCAGCACAGAGCCGGGTTCCTTGATCAAATCGATCAAGGAACAACTGCGCCAGATCCCTCACAATGGCATTGGGTACGGCATTTTGCGCTATTTAAACCCTGAAACCGCCCAGCGGCTGGGGGCGCTGCCCAGGGCAGAGCTCATCTTTAATTATGGAGGGCGCTTCTACGGGGGACAGACCCTGTCGCTCGGGGGCGACCAGGATCCGAATGAACCGTTGGGCTACCGATTCCGCATCGACGGCGGTGTGATCGACGAACAGCTTCAGTTTGGGTGGAGCTACAGTCAGAAGCTCTACCAAGAGCAAACGGTGGAAGCCTTGGCGCAACGGTTTATCACGGAGCTGCGCACGTTGCTGGCTCACTGCCTGAGCGCTGGGGCGGGCGGGCACACGCCGAGCGATTTTCCGGGTTGTGGACTGGATCAAGCGGGGCTGGATCAACTGATTCGTCAAATTCGCAGCGACACTTCCCGAGAGGGCAGTGGCGCGGGCGCAACCATTGCCGCAGTGTATCCACTTGCCCCTTCCCAGCAGGGCATTTTGTATGAGACCCTGTCGCAACAAGTGCTGGCACAGGGCGCAGGGGAAGCAAGCAGTCAATATCTTGAAATGTATACCTATGATTTGCCTGGGATTTTGGATGTCACAAATTTTCAGCAGGCCTGGCAGACAGTGGTCGCGCGACATACGGCGCTGCGTACCGGTTTTTTGTGGACGGGCGTCGCCGATCCGATCCAATTTGTGCTGTCGCAGGTGCCATTGCCAATGCTGTATCACGACTGGCGCAGTGTGCCCCCCACGCAGCAGGAGGCCCAGTGGCAAGCCTATCTGCAAGAGGTGAGCGCCACCGGTTTTGATCTGGCGCGTCCTCCTTTAATGCGTCTGGCGCTTTTTCGGCTGGCAGAAGAACGGCACCGCTTCGTCTGGGCGGCTCACCACATTGTGAAAGATGGCTGGGGTACACAGATTATTTTGCGCGAGGTGATGGCGCTGTATGCAGCATACAGTACAACGCCAAATGGACAACAGGCCGACATCGCTGCGCTGTTGTCGCCAGCGCCCGCCTATGAGCGTTACATCCATTGGCTCAAAGGACAAGATCTGGCACAGAGTGCACAATTCTGGCGGGAAGCGTTGCGCGGTTTTACACACGCTACCCCATTAGGCACCCCGCAGATCGTGACCGCAGACCAGTGGCAGGCGCTGATTGAGCCATTTCCAGGAGCCCTGCGCTTTCAGGACAGCTACCATGCGCTGCCACCAGAGATCACAGCAGCGTTGCAGAGGCTCACGCGCGAGCACCATGTGTCTCTCAACAGTGTCATGCAGGGCACTTGGGCGATTTTGTTGAGTCGTTACAGCGGTGATAGAGATGTGTTGTTTGGCGCAACCGTCTCTGGGCGTCCCGCAGCCGTTCAAGGGGTGGAGTCGATGCTCGGTCTGTTTATCAACACCATTCCCATTCGTGTCACCGTAGAACAGGCTCAACCGCTGTGGCGCTGGTTGCAGCAACACCAGAGCCGAACATTGGCGTTGGACGCTTATGCCTATTGTTCGGCAGGCCAGATTCACAGTTGGAGCGAACTGCCAGGTGCCGAGCCACTGTTTGACAGTGTTCTGGTTTTTCAAAACTATCCCAAAGTGAGGTCGGCAGCTGATGCGCTTGTCTTTGAATTTGTATTGAGTCCTGGATATAGTTCGCGGACGCAATATGCCTTAACCATTCAGATAATTGTTGCAGAGAGGCTGTTGTTTCATGTTGTGGCAGATGGCTGGCGGCTGAGCCAGCATGCCGTTGCGCAGATTTTAGAGCAGTGGGCAGCCCTGTTGGTGGCCATTTGTGAAAACCCGGAGCAAACCGTTGGCCAACTTTGGGCACGGATTCCGACAGAACAAATTCCAACGGTGACGGTTGTGGAGCAACAGCAGACACGCTCGGCGGTCATAGAGCCACGCACCCCAGAGGAGCAGGCAGTGGTCAAAATTTGGGAGAACCTGTTAGGGCTTCATCCCATTGGCATTCAGGATCATTTCTTTTTGCTGGGGGGGCACTCGCTGTCGGCGATGCAGTTGCTGGCACGGCTGCAAGCTGACTTCGGACGTCCACTGCCGCTGACGTTGCTGCTGCAATATCCGACAGTCGAAGCATTGGCGGCCTACCTGGCCCAGACGGACGAAGACAGCAGCATGCCAACCGGCAACGCAGGATGCTCGTTTGTCGTGCTGCAACCACAGGGCGATAAACCGCCTTTGTTCTGTTTACCCGGTGTCGAGGGCAACCCGAGTTATCTGCATCCGCTGGCCCATGCTTTGGGGATGGACCAGCCTGTGTACAGCTTGCAAGCTGTGGGGTTGGATGGCGTCACCGCACTTCCCGCAAGCATCGAAATGGAAGCTCTCCAGTATCTGACAGAAATCCGGCGTGTGCAACCTTGTGGACCGTATTCTTTGTGTGGCCATTCGCGGGGCGGGCGTGTCGCTTATGCCCTGGCCCAACAGTTGCGCAAGGAAGGTGAAGAGGTCAACCTGGTAGCGATCTTGGATGCAAGTTGGCCAGGCGCTGTTTGCGACGATCTGACAACCCGAACAGACGGCGCTTTTCTGCTGAGTTTTGTAGCCCACATGACAGAGGCGGCGTTCCATAGACAACACGCGCCGATCGCATCGCTGACGCAGGCAGGTTCACAAGAGAGAGAGAGACAAGAGGAGAAAACAACAGGGAACATCGCTCATCTGGACGAATCGAGCGAAGTGACCGTTGCGTGGCTTGACCAGCTGTCGCCGGCAGCGCAGATGATCTGGTTGAAAGAGCAGTTAGAACGTTTGCAAATTTTACCGGCAGGCTCAGATCCCCGTTGGGCACATGGCCTGTTTCGAGTCTATAAGAACAATCGACACACAGATGCACGTTATCAACCGACAGCGCCGATGCCGCTTGCGGTCACCCTGTTTGCTGCTCAAGATTCAACAGGTGATAGCCACCCATCCCTTGCCGAGCTGGTCGCCGGTTGGTCCCGCTTTGCTGAAGTGGAAGTCCAGGTCGTTCCAGGAAATCATTTTTCGATGATGGCAGCACCGAATGTGCAGGAGTTGGCTGCACAACTGACATGGACGCTGAACAAAAGAAGGGACCCCACGCCCTGAGCGATGCCCCAGTTGCTTTGCACTGCGTTTATATTTGTACCGAGTAGATTTTGAGAAAGAAAGCAATGTATGACGAAGATTCGGCAGATTCTCTGGAGTACAACTGTTGTACTGGTCAGTATGTTTTTCATTCTGACAGGGTTCTCTTGGTATGGGATAAAACAGCCGGTATCGGCCCAACCCAATTCGAGCACATCTTTCTATCTCCCGTTGGTTGTTTGCAGCGATTGTACAAGGAACATCCCAGTCCCGACGCCTGACCCATTGCAGCCGTCGCAGACGGCGATATATTCTGTGACCGTCACCAACGATCTGCAGTTTGGTGTAGCCGATATTATCAGCGGCACCATGCTGGCAGCGCAGGCTGATGGTGCGATCCAGGCAACGACCAACGTCAGCATCCCACTTTACCTGGATCTCTATGAGCCGGTAGGTGCATCTGCCGGCAAACGACCGGTGGTGATGTGGATGTTTGGGAGCGGCTTTGTCGACATCAACGCGAACCGTCAAGGTCGTTTTGTGCCGATTGCCCAGGAATTAGCAGCCCGCGGCTATGTCGTCGTCTCGATTGATTACCGCACCGCCTTCCGCAACCCCGTGGTCTCGGCACAGGCGCAACCCTATCTCGACCAGATCATCACACCGGTGGACAACAGTTGGGTGCCTTTTGTCTTCCCCACCCTGACGGAAGAACAATATGAACGAGCCATTGCTGCTGCCTACGATGATGGCCTCACCGGCCTGAACTGGATTGCATCACAAGCAGAAATACGTCAATTGGATCTGAATCGGGTGGCGTTTATGGGCTCCTCTTCCGGCACCACCACCGGGAACTCACTGGCCTATCTCTCGGATGAGATTGGCATCAGCACCCCCAAGATTGCCGTTATGTTGCATCTGTGGGGGGGCATGGACTACTCACGCACCGATGGCCTCGACGAAATCGAAGCAGACGAAGCGAAGCTTTTCATGATCCACTCCATCGGCGACGCTGCTGCGATAGGCGGTGTCGACTACGCCAACGCCAAGGAGATGGGAGAACGCGCTGCCGCCATTGGGCTTCCCTATGAACTGCTCACCCTGCAGCCCAACCCCAATGGCATCACCCCGGCGCTCCAGGCGGGCACGGGGCATGGGCTCTCGCAGGTGCCGATCTTGGAAGCGCTCTCTGACGACGGCCAAAACACCCTTTTCCAACGGCTCGTCAATTTCTTAAATAATGCGCTGACGGAGTAGCAGCCTGAGCCCCAGCAACCGGCTGTGCAGCCTCGCTGCTGCCGGGAAAGCGAACCCTGGGTAAGC
>JAPLGY010000078.1 GCA_026389955.1 Caldilinea sp.
GACGATCATTCTTGGCGGGTTGCTTTTGGCCAGCCTTCTGATCCGCTTTATTGCGCCAGTTCCTCCGCCACACGTTGCCCTTTCGGGAGAGCCTCTTTTCTCTGCTGGCCCCAAATGGTTTACCAACTCTGTCTTGACTACCGTGATTGTTGACATCATTTTGTTGGTGTTGGCGCTCTCAGTTCGCTTTAGCATCAAAGAAATCCCCAGCGGTTTGCAGAATGTGATGGAGACAGTCATCGAGGCCCTTTATGGGCTGGCTGAAAGTGTTGCCGGAAAAAACGCTCTCAGATTTTTCCCTTGGGTCGCCACGATTTTTCTCTTTGTCATCATCAGCAACTGGAGTGGGCTGATCCCGGGCGTCGGCAGCATTGGCTTCTACCACCCTGTCAAGGAACAGGGGGATGGGCACACCTCGCTGCTGGACAACCAGCTGGCCATGGTTGGGGGCAACATTCTTCTATCTGCGCCTGAGGGTGCCCAGTCGGCACCAGCCTCTGCTGTGAGCGAAAAGGGAAAGTTTATTCCCCTTTTTCGGGCCCCGAGCACTGACCTCAACGTGACCTTTGCGATCGCCTTGGCGACGATGGTGATGGTTCAGATTTGGGGCGTGCGCCATCTGGGCAGCAGCTATTTCAACAAGTTTTTCAACTTCAGGGGCCCCAACGGCTTTATGAAAGGAATCAACGGCTTTGTCAGCATCCTCGAGCTGATCTCTGAGATTTCCCGTATCATCGCCTTTGGGTTTCGTCTGTTCGGCAACATCTTTGCTGGCGAAATTGTGTTGGCCACGATGGCATTTTTGATCGCCTTCTTGTTGCCGGTTCCATTTTATGTGTTGGAGGTGTTCGTCGGCTTTGTGCAAGCCCTGGTCTTCATGATGCTGGCTCTGGTCTTTTTCCAGATGGCGACCATCAGCCACGGCAGCCACGACGGACATCATTGATAGATTCAAACGACTTTTGAATTTGATCGGGTCATCTCATTCACCAAAAGGAGATTAAAAAATGGATGTCGATGCATTGAAACAGCTTGGCGCTGCGTTGGCCATAGGATTGGGCGCGATCGGATCTGGCATCGGGATCGGCTTGATCGGTTCCAAGGCCATGGAAGCGATGGGGCGCAACCCAGAGGCTGCTGGCACCATCCAGACCAATATGATTCTGGCCATTGCCTTCGCCGAATCGATCGGTATCTTTGCCCTGGTGATCGCGCTGCTGCTCAAATTCGTCTAGGTCAGGTAGAGCGATCGCAGCGTTTTGGCTCAACTTTGGCAAGCCAGAGTTCAGGCCGGTCAGCGACGGCAGCGTTTTGCAGGCCAACCGTCCTGCACGGAGCTCCCTGCACGCGGCTCTTCTCTGGCAATCGAGGCTGCTGACAGCTCTCTCGCCCCAACCGATGTGACCGCAGGTTGAAGAAGGAGGCAAATTCGTGGACGCACTTGGAATTGAATGGTCGCTGTTGCTGGCACAGATCGTCAACTTTTTGTTGATGATCGTGCTTCTGCGCATGTTTCTCTACCAGCCGGTGCTGAACATGCTCAACGCACGCAAAGAGCGCATTGCACAGAGCATGAAAGATGCTGGTGCCCAAGCCACACGCGACGCTGAAAAGATCGCCCAGGAGGTGCGCGGCCGCGCCGATCTGGAAGCCACCGATATTCGGATGAAGGCGCAGGTGGATGCTTCCCGACAGATCGAGCTGGCCTTGGCCGACGCCAACAAGCAGATCGCCGACCTGGCGATCCTGGCCACTGAAAAACTGCTGGGACGCGAGCTGGCTGACAAAGCTGAACAGAAACGTTTTGTGGCCGAGTTCCTGGCGGACGCAGGGAGCAAAGGCAAATGAGCAGCAAACAAGAGCGTGTAAACCGCTATGCCCAGGCCCTCTGGCTGGCCCAACTGGAACGCTGTCAACAGGCCTTCGGCCAGGCGTCAAAGGCCCTTGCCGACGCCGAGCTGGCCGCCCTTCTGGTGGATGGCAACAAGAGCGGTGCCGACAAAGCCGCCGCTCTTGCTGCCACGTTGCCCGCCGATTTCCCCGCAGAAGTTGCCAATTTGATCAAGGTGATGGTTGATGCGGGCGACAGCACTCTGGTCGCCGATGTGGCTGGCCGGATGGCCCAGATCGCGTCTGGTCGCAGCGAGTCGGTGAAAGCAGAGATCACCAGCGCCATCGAGCTGAGCGACAGCGAGATGGACGAGCTGCGCAAGCGGCTCACCGCCGAATATGGGGCTGGGTTGACCATCAGCTTTGCCGTGGACCCGTCGCTGATGGGGGGGCTGCGGGTGCGGGTCGGAGACCGGTTGATCGACAATTCGGTGGCAACACGGCTCGCGACATTGCGAGAGTCGATCGCCTCCGTCATCCGCTAAACGCTCGTCGGCTGGGACACGGGATGCCCCGTGTGCAGCAGCTCGGTTGCTACAGCTCGGCTGCTACACCCAAACCTTTTGCTGGCCAGCTTGCAACCGTGCGGCAAGCAGCACGTTATAGGAGGAAATAAGTCCAATGGCTGTGCGTACCGATGACATCACAGCGCTGTTGAAACAGCAAATTCTGAACTATACACCGTCTCCCAGCCAGATCGACGTGGGCGAAGTCTTTGAAATCGGCGATGGGATCGCCCTGGCTTCGGGGCTCACCAATGTCATGGCTGGTGAGCTGGTGGAGTTTCCAAAAACAGGTACGCTGGGGATCGCCTTAAACCTGACCGCCGAAAACATCGGCATCATCATCATGGGCGAATACCAGCGGATCGAAGAGCGGGACCTGGTGCGCCGGACCGGCCGAATTGCCTCTGTTCCGGTTGGAAATGCCATGATCGGCCGCGTGATCAACGCAGTCGGCCAGCCGATCGACGGCAAGGGGCCGATCGACTCCAACAAATTTCGTCCGGTCGAACGCATTGCGCCGGGCGTCGTGATGCGCCATCCTGTCAACACGCCAGTGGCGACTGGGATCACCGCCATCGACGCCCTGATCCCGATCGGCCGTGGCCAGCGCGAGCTGATCATCGGCGACCGTCAGACTGGCAAAACAGCCATTGCCCTGGACACGATCATCAACCAGAAGGGCAAGGATCTGATCTGTATTTATGTGGCGATCGGTCAGAAGCAGTCCTCGGTGGCACAGGTAGTCGGTACACTCGAAAAATACGGGGCCATGGAGTACACGATCGTGGTGAGTGCTGCGGCCTCAGACCCGGCGGCGCTCCAGTATCTGGCTCCCTTCGCCGGCTGCGCCATTGGGGAAGAGTTCATGGAACAGGGGCGCGACGCGTTGATCGTCTACGACGACCTCTCCAAGCATGCGCAAGCCTACCGGCAGGTCTCTCTGTTGTTGCGCCGCCCACCAGGCCGTGAAGCATACCCGGGCGATGTATTTTATCTGCACAGCCGCCTGTTGGAGCGTGCCGCCCGTCTGGCGGAAGAGCATGGCGGCGGCAGCCTGACAGCCCTGCCTGTGATCGAGACCCAGGCAGGCGATGTGTCCGCCTACATCCCTACCAATGTGATCTCGATCACCGACGGCCAGATTTTTCTGGAATCCGACCTCTTTTATGCGGGGATTCGCCCGGCTCTGAACGTAGGGATTTCGGTCAGCCGCGTCGGTGGGGCTGCCCAGACCAAGGCGATGAAGAAAGTTGCTGGCCGTCTCAAGCTGGAGTTGAGCCAGTTCCGTGAACTGGCTGCCTTTGCCCAGTTTGGCTCCGACCTCGACCCGGCGACACAGCGCCAGCTGGATCGTGGGCGCCGTCTGACAGAGATGCTCAAGCAGTCTCAGTATGTGCCGATGGCGCTCGACAAGCAGGTCATGAGCCTGTGGGCTGCGGGCGCCGGCAAGCTCGACCGGGTTGCCGTCCAGCATGTCAAGCAGTGGGAGGCAGCGATGCACGCCTACATGGATGCCAACCATGCTGAGATTGGCCAGGCAATCTTGCGTACCAAGGATCTCCCGCCGGAGATCATCGACTCGATGAGTGTGGCGATCGACGACTTCAATGTGTCGTGGCAACCGCCACAGTAACAGACCCGCCCCTATGCGGAGCAGGCACACGAAGTGCTGAGCTATGTTGCGCGTCTGACCAGCACTGAGAGCGAACTCAACCCGCTCATCACCCAGCGACCGGTGAAACGGTCGGAAATTCTGTTGGTGACTGCCGACCGTGGACTGGCAGGCGGTTTCAACGCCAATGTGCTGCGCCGTGTTGCGCAGCTGATGCGGGCAAAACGCCAGGCTGGGGCTGAGGTGACAGTGGTTGCGGTCGGCAAAAAAGGACGAGAATGGCTGCTGCGCTACGACCCGGTCGTGCGGGCCGAATTCACCGGGATGCCAGACAACCCGACCATCTACGACATCGGCCCGATCGCACGCATCTTGATCGACGACTATCTTTCCGGGTATGCCGACGAAGTGTTGATGGTCTACACCGACTATGTCAACACGATTCAACAGGTGCCGGTCGTTCACAAGCTGCTGCCGGTCGTGCCTTCCGAGCCTTCGGCGACGATGGCCCCAGAATACATCTTCGAGCCCTCGCCCGACGCCGTGCTCAGCCGAGTCTTGTATGGGTTTACCGAAGTGCAGATTTTGCAGGCACTCGACCGCAGGGCACTGACTCCGCTGCGACACAGATGCTGAAAAGTGCATGAAAATTGATTTCAAGGAGGTCGTCTGTGCCTGAGCAATTGGTTGGCACGATTCAAAGTGTGATTGGTCCGGTTGTCGATGTGGTCTTCGCATCGGGCAAATTGCCCGAAATCTATGACGCTGTCACGGTCGAGATGGAAGATGGTTCGACGCTGGTGCTCGAGGTCGAACAACATCTGGGCAACAGCGTAGTTCGCTCGGTGGCGATGGGCAGCACCGATGGCCTGCGCCGCGGCATGACCGGCATCTCGAATGGGACGCCGATCCAGGTGCCGGTGGGCCCGGCAACGTTGGGACGTCTCTTCAACGTGACCGGCCAGCCGATCGATGGCAAGGGGGAAGTTCAGTCAGAAATCACCTATCCGATCCACCGCACTGCTCCGCCTTTTTCAGAGCAGAGCACCAAAGCGGAAATGTTCGAGACAGGCGACAAATGTGTTGACCTGATCGCTCCTATCACACGGGGGGGAAAAACAGGAATTTTCGGCGGTGCAGGCGTCGGCAAGACAGTCGTGATTCAGGAGCTGATCCACAACGTGGCAGAGTTCCACAGCGGCTATTCGGTCTTTGCGGGCGTAGGCGAGCGCAGCCGCGAAGGCAACGACCTGATGCGAGAGATGATCGAGTCGGGGGTGATCAACTCCACAGTCATGGTCTTTGGGCAGATGAACGAGCCGCCAGGCGCACGTCTGCGCGTCGGACTGACCGGTGTGACGATGGCCGAGTAATTCCGCGACGAAGGTCGCGACGTGCTGCTCTTCATCGACAACATCTTTCGTTTTGTCCAGGCAGGTTCCGAGATGTCCTCGCTGTTGGGCCGTCTGCCCAGCGCTGTCGGCTACGCGCCGACCTTGGGAACCGACATGGGCGATTTGCAGGAACGGATCACGTCGACCAAAAAAGGGTCGATTACGTCGATGCAGGCGGTCTATGTGCCCGCCGACGACTACACGGACCCGGCTCCGGCGACCACCTTCGCCCACCTGGACGCCACGATCACGCTGCAGCGTTCGCTGGCTGACCAGGGCTTGTTCCCTGCCGTAGACCCGCTGGGTTCCACCAGCCGCATTCTTGACCCGTTGATCGTGGGCGAGGAGCACTACAGTGTGGCCCGTCAGGTGCAGCAGACCCTTCAGCGTTACAAAGATCTGCAGGACATTATCGCAATTCTCGGCGTCGAAGAGCTGAGCGAAGATGACAAGCTGATCGTCTCTCGGGCACGCAAAATCCAGCGTTTTCTGACGCAGCCCATGTATGTAGCTGCACAGTTCACAGGCCGCGATGGACGCTATGTCAAAATCGAAGAGACCGTCCGTGGCTTTCGCGAAATCCTCAACGGCAAGCACGACGATCTGCCAGAACAGGCCTTCTACATGGTGGGTACGATCGAAGAGGCAGTTGAAAACGCCGAGCGCATGCGCGGGTAAGGAGCAGTTCTATGCCAATCAAAGTCGACATCGTCTCCCCTGACAAAAGACTTTACAGCGGCGAGGTCGAAATGGTCACGCTGCCGGGCAGCAACGGACAGATGAGCATTTTGCATGGACATGCCCCGCTGTTGTCGACGCTCGACACTGGTGAAATCGTGCTGCACCGCCGTGAAGGCAAGGACTATCTCGCAGTGAGTGGGGGCTTGGTGGAGGTGCGGCCCGACAAAGTGACGGTGCTGGCCGATGTTGCAGAAGCTGGCGAAGAGATCGACGAGTCACGCGCCCATGCCGCACTGGAACGGGCAAAGCAGCTGCTGGCAGAAAACCCGCCGCCGCACAAATTGCCAGAGATCCTGGCTTCGCTGCGCCGCAGCTCGTTGCGTCTCAAAGTTGCACGCCACCATCAAGGGCGGCGCTCGTCCGGCGGGCTGAACTCCCAGGAAGGGCGCGATCGATAAACTGGCGTCAAATCTTAAGGTGCGGGCGGGTTCCAGAGGTTTATCAGCTGGAACCCGCTTTTTGTTGGGCCGGTGGCCATCCGCCTGGGTGTACAACCGACGGCCTGCCCGAATGTCAAAATCGAAATATGCCCCGAGAACCTGGCAGTTCGACAGAACCCCCGAAAATGCATATAATAGAGCTGAGGTAATTTTATGTCGTTCCAACATCGGGAACGACAGGAATCCGGTCTGGTTGTGCGTGCAGGTCAAGTGAACTGATGTTTGGAAAGCATATCGGCATCGATCTGGGGACCGTCAATGTCCTGGTACATGTCAAGGGGCGGGGCATTGTGTTGAACGAGCCGTCCGTGGTTGCAATTCGGCTGCGAGACAACACCATGGTGGCTGTCGGGCACGAAGCGTACGACATGCTCGGACGGACTCCAGAGAGCATCGAGGTGGCTCGCCCGATCCGGGACGGCGTGATCGCCGATTTTGTGGTCACCGAAGCGATGCTGCGCTATCTGATCCAGACAGTGGCTGGAGACCCCAATCCGCTTCTGCGTCCTCTTTTTCGTCCCAAGGTGATGATCAGCACCCCGCGTGGGGTCACCAGCGTCGAAGAACGGGCCGTGCACGACGCTGCCATGCAGGCCGGAGCCGGAGCTGCCTATTTGATCCCAGAACCGCTGGCCGCAGCCTATGGGGCGGGCCTGCCGATCGGAACGCCGACCGGCAACATGGTGGTGGACATGGGGGGGGGCACCACCGAGGCTGCGGTGGCCTCGATGTACGACATTGTGGTTTGGAGCAGCGTGCGAATCGGGGGCAACCGTTTCGACGAGGCCATTGTCAACTATGTACGCAAGAAGTACAACCTGCTGATCGGCGAACAGACCGCCGAAGAGATCAAAATTGCGATCGGCAGCGCGCTGCCGCTGGAAGATGACCGCCTGACCGAGGTGCGGGGCCGCGACCAGGTGACAGGCCTCCCCAAGATCATCCAGATCAGCAGTGGGGAGGTGACCGAGGCATTGCAGGAGCCCCTGCGTGCAGTGGTCAGCACGGTGCGTGCCACGCTGGAGAAGACCCCACCTGAGCTGGCTGCCGACATCATCGACCGGGGTATGGTGCTGACAGGGGGCAGCTCGCAGCTGCGCAACATTGCCCAGCTGCTGACCCAGGAGACAGGGGTGCCCGCCTATGTGGCCGAAAACCCGATCGCCTGTGTGGCGTTGGGGGCAGGGCGTGCGCTGGAAAACTATGAGATCATGCGCCGCAGCCTGCCGATTGTACCCGACTGAAGAGGGCGGGCTGCAGCCGTTTATTTTGTTTGGCATGGCAGCGGGTTTGACGAATCGTGTAAAAGAGAATACAATTTTAGACATATCTCCACAGAAAGTTGGTAACGCGAGTTTGACTGTAAAAAGCAAAAAGTTTGTGATTCCGGCTGCGGCTTTGGAATTGTTGTCCTCTAATACCACAACAGCGCACATCCTGAACAACCAACCAAGAAAACCATGATGAGCAAACGCACAGTTGTCAGCACAACCGACGCGCCTGCCGCGCTGGGCCCTTATTCACAGGCAATCCGGGCAGGTCAGTTCTTGTTTATGTCTGGCCAGCTGGGGTTAGACCCGGCGACCGGTCAGTTGGCAGAAGGTGTTGAAGCACAGACCCGCCAGGTGCTGGCCAATTTGCAGGCAGTCTTGGCTGCTGCAGGTGCTGGAGTCGCACAGGTTGTCAAAGCGACCATCTTTCTGGCGGATATGGCCGATTTTGCCCTGGTCAACCGGCTGTACGGGGAGGTTTTCACCCACGAACCGCCGGCGCGCAGCACAGTCCAGGTGGCCGCCTTGCCCAGAAATGGGCGGGTGGAGATCGAGTTGATCGTATTGTTGGATGAATCACCACTCGGGTGATGGAATTATATTTGTTCGCGGAGGATTTTGGGCTGTATGAGTGAAGTTCGAAGCATGGCGGGTGCTGCACAGAGCTGGCTGGCTGGAGGGATCGATTATCAAAATCACCCGATGGCGGCCTTGCTGGATGAGATCGATCGTTCTCTGCAAGAGCCGATCTCTGGAGAGATCCGCACCGGGATCGTGGTCGACAAGCGATCGAACGAGATTCTGGTGGACATCGGCTTTAAGTCGGAAGGGGTTGTCTCTGGGCGTGAGTATGAGCGGATCGGTGAGTCGTTGGAGACCTTGGCGGTAGGGGACTCGGTGCCGGTGTTCATCCTTCGCGAAGATCGAGACGGCAATGTGCAGTTGAGTATCAGCCGTGCACTGGCTGAGAAGGACTGGGAACGGGCCGAGGGGCTGATGCAGAGCCAGGAGATCTTCGAGTGTCCGGTGGATTCTTTCAACCGGGGAGGGGTGATCGTGCGCCTTGGGCAGGTACGAGGCTTTGTGCCTGCCAGCCAGTTGACCAGCGCGCCGGTCGTCAACAGCGAGGAGGATGCCGACGCTCGCTATGCGCCGTTGATGGGAGATCTGCTCAAGCTGAAGGTGATCGACATCGACCGCAAACGCAACCGTTTGATCCTTTCGGAACGGCTGGCAATGCGGGATTGGCGCCGCCAGCAGAAGGACCAGCTGTTGGAGACGTTGCGCGAAGGGCTGGTGATGGAAGGGCTGATCAGCAGCATCGCCGATTTCGGCGCTTTCGTGGACCTGGGCGGTGCAGACGGCCTGATCCATCTGAGCGAATTGAGCTGGAATCGGGTCACCCACCCCAGCGAAGTGGTGAAGGTCGGTGAAAAGGTCAAGGTGCAAATTTTGAGCGTCGACGCTGACCGGCGTCGCATCGGATTGAGCCTGCGCCGGTTGATTCCTCAACCTTGGGAAATTATTGACAACACCTACCAGGTCGGCCAGATCGTCCAGGGGCGGATCACCAAGCTGGTGAACTTTGGGGCCTTTGCCCGCCTGGTCGATACTGGGATCGAAGGGTTGATCCACATCAGCGAACTGGCCGAGCGCCGTGTCGCTCACCCCAAAGAAGCGGTCGGCGAAGGGGATGTCTACCCGCTGCGGATCATCCGCATCGAGAGCGACAAACGCCGGCTCGGGTTGAGCCTCAAACAGGCCCTGCCCGAACCAGAAGTAGACTGGCAGATTGCCCCGAGTGGTGAGTCCAGCCAGGCTGTGAGTCCAACGGTCGCAGCCTGACCCAGGCAGCTGCCGGCTGCAGAAAGTTGACTCCAAAACCAGAAGGCGCGGGCAACCCGCGCCTTCTGTTGCGTCAACCTGCGTTGTCTCTACCCCGCAAAAATCGTCGAGAGAGTTGCTTGCCAAGATCCAAACTGCTCATTACAATGATACCATCATGCACTCGACAGGTGCCCGTTTTGTCCGGTGAGGGCAAGCAGGGGCATGAAGGGGAACAGCACTTACTGCCGAACCTTGCCTAGCTCTGCTATGCTACTCAAAGTGACTGGCCGTATTCGTTGTACGAGGAAAGAACGCTATGTCTGACAAACTAGATCGCTTTACCAAGCGCGCTCGCCGCGTGCTGACGTTGGCGCAGGAAGAAGCGCTCAGGCTCAACCACAACTACATTGGAACCGAGCATCTGTTGTTGGGATTGGTGCGCGAGGAAAACGGGGTGGCTGTCAAGGTGTTGCGCGAGCTGGGTGTTGAGCCAGTCCAGATCATTCGTGCCGTCGAGCGAACCGTCGGGCGTGGAGAACGCCCTCCGTTTGGGAAGCCGACGCTGGCTCCCCGCACCAAACGTGTGATCGAACTGGCCGTCGACGAAGCCCGTCTGATGGGCCACCATTACATCGGCACCGAGCATCTGCTGTTGGGGCTTGTGCGAGAAGGGGAAGGGATCGCCGTCAACGTGCTGCGCGGGCTTGGCATCAACCTGGACCGAGTGCGGACCCAGACGGCGCGCAACATCCTGCAAAGCCAGGCCCAGAGCAAGGACAAACAGAAAAAAGAGTCCAAAACCCCTTTGGTCGACCAGCTTGGCTATGATATGACCGCTGCCGCCGAAGAGGGCAAGCTTGACCCGGTGGTCGGCCGCCAGCCTGAAATCGAACGTGTGATCCAAATTTTGAGCCGGCGCACCAAAAACAACCCGGCGCTGATCGGCGAACCTGGCGTGGGCAAGACTGCGATCGTCGAAGGGCTGGCCCAGCGGATCATCGACGGCGACGTGCCCGAACCGCTGCTCAACAAACGGCTGTTGATGCTGGATGTCGGCAGCCTGGTGGCAGGCACCATGTACCGGGGCCAGTTTGAAGAGCGGCTGAAAAAGGTGATCGAAGAAGTCGTGACCTCACAGTCGATCCTCTTTATCGACGAAGTCCACATGTTGGTGGGCGCAGGGGCTGCCGGGAGCAGCGTCGATGCCGCCAATATCCTGAAGCCCGCCCTCAGCCGGGGTGAGCTGCAGGTGATCGGCGCGACGACGCTGGACGAATACCGCAAACATGTCGAGAGCGATGCTGCGCTCGAACGGCGCTTCCAGCCGATCCTGGTCGCCGAGCCCTCGGTCGAAGAGACGATCGAGATCTTGCGAGGGGTGCGCTCCCGCTACGAAGAGCACCACAAGTTGATCATCACCGACGAAGCCCTCCACTCTGCCGCCCATCTGGCGGCCCGCTATGTTCCTGACCGGTTCATGCCCGACAAAGCGATCGACTTGATCGACGAGGCAGGCAGCCGCGTGCGCATGTACAAGGCCCCTTACGCCGCCAACCTGCGTGAGACCTTTATGAGCCTGCGCAAGCTGCAGAAGGAAAAGGAAGAGGCGATGGACACCCAGCGCTACGACGATGCCATCGACCTGCGTTACCGAGAGGTCGAACTCGAGGCCCGAATCAACGAGCTGCGTGAAGGCTGGAATGAGGCTGCCAATCAGCCCAAGGTGACCGCCGAAGACATCGCTGAAGTGGTGGCCATGTGGACAGGGGTTCCGGTCAGCCGGATCGCCGGCGAAGAACGCGAACGGCTGCTGGAAATGGAACGGGTGATGCACCAGCGCATCATCGGCCAGGACGAACCGATCAAGGCGATTGCCAAAGCGGTGCGTCGAGCACGGGCCGGTCTCAAAGACCCCAAACGCCCGATCGGCAGTTTTATGTTCCTGGGCCCGACCGGCATTGGCAAGACGCTGCTGGCCAA
>JAPLGY010000090.1 GCA_026389955.1 Caldilinea sp.
TCTGTGCTGGCGTACACTTCAGCCGCAACTGACGCCGCAGCAGATCGCGAAACAACTGATGAAGTTCGTACCACTCCCCCTCTGCATCCAGCGCACGTAGAAAGAGCTGCTCTACCCTTGCCTGTTCGAGCAAGGCTGCGCTGGCATCCTGCCCCGTGATGGCATTGCAAAGATCCCAGTGCAAACGTTCCAGGATCGAACATTGAAGCAAAAAGAGACAGAGTGCATCGGGCAGAAGGATCAACACCTCAGCCATCAGGTATTCAGCCAACAGAGGGCTGCTCCCCAGCAGATGGCTGCGCAGAGCAGGCCCGGTGCGCGCCAAGCTGCCTGCCGTGCGATCCAGGGAGAGCAATGCCAGATGCACACCAGCAATCCAACCTTGCGTGCGCTGTTCTAACAGTTCGATGGTGTCAACGTCCAGCTGGATCTCTTTGAAACGCGCCACCAACGCTTCAATCTCAGCAGACGAAAGCCGGAGTTCGTCCGTGTTCACCTCCAGCAGCTCTCCCTGCACGCGCAGTTTGCCAATTAACCTGGCCGGCAGTACATGACGCGTCAGCACCATCCAGCGACACGCTGCCGGGCTGCGTTCAATGGCGGATGCAACCAGCTGCTGGACAGCCGGACTCCGGATATGATGAAAGTCATCCAAGACCACCAGCAAGGGCAACGCCCACTGCTCTATTCCAAACAGCAGAGATTGGAGCGCAGCCTGCAGACGATTTTGATTGAGGGAAGATGCAACCAACGCGGCCAAGGCTGGCATCAAGGGCGCCAGCGCAGCCGTAAGACATGTCAGAAACCGCGCAGGGTCGTCGTCTTCCGCATCCAGCGTCAACCAGATAACCTGAAACGTACCTGGCAGCTGTTGCCTCTGTACGAACTGGGCGGCCAACGTGCTTTTGCCATACCCGGCTGGCGCCGTGATGAGGGTCAGACGACGCGCGCATCCGACCGCCAGCCGGTCCAACAACGCACGGCGGTCGATCCAGCCAGGCAGCAACTTCGGCGGCCTCAGTTTGGCAGACAACACAGCCAGAACAGGCGCTGCTGGCCTTGTTTCTGTGCCGCCCGGCCCATTCAACACGTTGATATTGTCCAAACTAGCTGGGAGGTAATCCATGCGGACTATTATACACGAAAGAGTCGCCGTTCATCCTCCCCACGCCCCCCAAACTGCACAGGTGTAGGCGTTTCACCCAATCTCTCGCGTCAGATACTGCTGCGTCAACACTTCCTGAGGGTGCGCAAAAAAACGCTGGGCAGGTCCGTACTCTACCAATTCCCCCAGCCACATGAAGAGCACAGCATCCGCCAGCCGACGTGCCTGGACGATTTCAAGGGTCACCAGGACAACCGTGTATCGATCTCTCAGGGTGCGGATCAAGGTCTCGATCCCGCGCGCGGAAATCGGGTCCAACGACGCAGTTGATTCGTCACAGAGCAGCACCTCCGGCTCCACAGCCAATGTGCGCGCCAGGCAAAGACGCTGCTGCTGCCCGACAGAAAGACGGGTTGCCGGGCTGCGCAGCCGCTCCCGCACCTCTGCCCACAGCCCCACCGCTTCAAGCTGCGCTTGCACAATTTGATCCAGATTCCCCCTGGCCAGCCCATGAATGCGCGGCCCGTAGGCCACATTGTCGTAGATCGACATCGGCAATGGAAAAGGTTTCTGCGCCAACAACCCAATGCGCGTGCGCACCTCGGTCACATCCCGGTCCCGCCGGTAAATGTCTTCGCCGTCCAGCCACACCTCCCCTTCCACCCGCACCTGCTCGTTGAGTTCAAGCAAACGGTTGAGACTTTTGAGCAAGGTAGATTTTCCACAACCAGACGGACCAATGACCGCCGTAATCTGGTTCTGCGCGATCTCCGCGTTGATCTTCTTGAGGGCATGTTCTTTCCCATACCAGACATTGAGATCGCGAATCGAAAGAGCTCCCATCCACACCCTCTCTTAACGAATTACATAGCGACCCAGACGTGCCAACGAAAGATGCGCAGAGACACTGACCCCCAGAACAATGATCGTCAGGATCAACGCCGCTGCATAGGCGCGCGCCTGAACTTCCGGGAAAGGTGTGCCAAGCAAAAAGAAAACTGCCAATGGCAACGACGCCACAGGCCGCAGCAACGAATCCGGCAGATTGTCCGTGTATCCTGCGGTAAACAACACCGACGCAG
>JAPLGY010000614.1 GCA_026389955.1 Caldilinea sp.
TGCTCGACCAGGGTCTCGATCTCCAGCGCCTCCCCCGGTTCTTCCAGAACCGCCAACACATGCGCCTCTAGCTCGTCCCGCAGCTCTTCCTGCTCCACCCGGCTGCAGTCACCAACCGTATACTGTGCGCCAGGAGCACCCCACACCCTTCCCATCGGCGCAGCCGGCACCGCTCCCAGCCCCAGCAGGGCAGCCAACAGCAGCAAAACTCCACGCCGCCAGAATGTTCTTTGCATTATCTGTCCGCTGCACGGCGCCGGAAAGCGTTGCCGTACACCACAACTTCTACCGCCCCTTCAACCACCACAGGATGGGAAAAACGTACCCCGATCACGCCGTCGTAGCCTTTGGCCAGCGCCTGCTCTTCCAGTTCCTGCAACGCATCGGCGACCGCACTGCGAATCAGCCGCTCGTAGTGAGGCATCCGCCCGCCAACCAGGTTGCGCAGATTCTCACGAATATCCTTGACCACGTTGGCCGCAGCGACATGCACGACCACCAACAACTCGCCCAGCTCAATGTCGGCAGCCGGATATGAATCTGTTGCAATCAACACAGCCCCTCCGTCAGTCCTTATCTGCCCAGCGGGCGAAACGGCTGCAGCAGCCAGCTGCCCAGCCCCCACACCAGGCGCAACACGACGAGCAACACCAGCCCCCCCCCCCAGAAGCCCGGCCCGCGTAAGGCCCAGCCCATTCTTGGCCCCAAACAGTGGCAGCGGCACCGCCCCTGTCAACACAGCCCCGCTGTCCGCCAGATAGTCGAGAGGGGCCAGCGCAGCGGTCAAAAATGTGATGCCAGCGTCCAGATCTGTCTGGCTGGCCAGTTGCGCCAGACTGCCGACCCTGCGCAGCGCCGCAGCTGCCTCCGGCTGGCTGAGCAGCCGAGCCACGAGTTGGTTGCGCTGAGCCAGCGTCAGCGCCGGCAGCTCAGCCGCCAGCCAGGCCAGATCCTCTGGCAACAACAGCCCGGCCAAGGCCCCCACAGAGGGGCCCGCCAGCTGGAGCAGTGTGGTGCGCTGGTCAGAACTCAGGAGCGCCAGACGAGCAATCGCCGCCCCATCCTGCAGCGCCAGCAGCGATTCCAGCTGGGGCCGGTCAAGGGCTCCAGGCTCCATAAATTTGTAAAGCTCAAAACGCACCACCTCTTCCAGGGAGCTGCCGGCCACCGCATACCACGCCAGCGCATCCTGCAGCGAACGGTTCTGCTGCATCAGCTCGATCGCCGCGTCCGGCAGATCGACCCCCTGGCGCAAGGTGCCATCGCGCACCGCTGCAGCCAGCCGCTCCCGCCCACCCTCTGCCTGCAGAATTCGGACCAGCGTGACCAACCTGGCCAGCTGTTCTTGGGTCTGCAGCGAAGCCACCAGACTGGCAAACGCAGCATCCTCCGCGGCCAGCTCCAATACCTGCCGGATCGTCCGCTTGACTGTCCGCCATTCGACAAAGAGATCGTCGGCCACCCTGCGGGCAAGATCCGGAAGCTCCACCTGCAATTCCTGCCGGATCGCACCAGCATATTCCTGTTGAATCCCGACGGCGACCTCCGGAGACAACAGAGCAGACTGGATCTGCGGCAATGCCCCCTCGCGGCTGTCGTAGAGATCATAGGCAATCATGCCGGCCCCGAGAATCCAGCCCGCCAACGGGATGACCGTGGTGCCCACACGGCCCAGCAGCCGACCGGTGATCCGCCCCGCCACCCGCTGCGAAAGTTGCTGGGCAAGCAAATTCACCAGCCGACGTGCCAGCTGGGCAGCCACAATCACGCCGATCCCCCCCAACGCCCAGCTGCGTTCGCCCAGCATGGCCAGCAGGTCGGTCTCGCCACTGTCCTCCAGCTGCACAGCGGCCGTCGCTTCCTGGATGCGCTGCTCGAACACACGCGACAACGCCACCGAATAGCGAGCACCAATAAACGTCTGCATACAAAACAGCGAAGCCGACGCTGAATCTGCCGATGCCAGCGCCAGCTGGCTGGAGAGCTCAGCAGAGACGGCGCCGGTCAATTCCTGCAGCGCATCTCGAAAGAGCAGAGAGTCAAAGGTGTAGGAGGTCACCGCAAGGGCCAGCTGACGCGCCAGATCGGGCGACCAGGCCGACAACCATCGATCCCAAAGCCCGGTCTCGCTCTGCACCTGCTCCACCGCTGTGGCCACGGCAGTCTGGAGCGTGCGATCCATCCCGACTGCAACCCACTGCCGCGCCACGACCGCTGTCAGGTCGAGCTGTACCAGCTGAGAAGCAAAAATCTGCTGGGAAAGCCGATTCAGCTCATCTTGCAGCGTCTCCTCCGAAATGTCGCTGCAATCCTGCAGCGCGTCCGCATGGAGCCCCCCCCCGGCTGGCGCAGCAGCCAGAGGGGCTGCAGGCAGCAGCAAACCGACAACCACCCACAATATCACCCACAATCTCCCCCACGCTGCTCCCCACCTGCTCTGTCGCCTTTTTGGACTCGCCTCTTGCTGCATCGCCCGTTTCTTTATCCATTCCTGGGACGAAGTTTTGCCTCTCGCCCAGCTATACCCGCTACCCAGTCGTTCCTGACACCAGCAACCTGCCACGCTACCCATACGTCTGCCAGATGCAAAATGTTTCAGAGCTGCCAAACTCACTGAAAACCAACATACCGACAGACAGCGCTGAAAAGCAAGCCGTTCTCTTGGAACTAGACAAACAGCTCACCAGGAGACGCTTGTTGCCAGGTTCCTGCTTCACCGACCAGAGCCTGAGCGATGTCGCCAGGACGTACAGGCTCTCCACAGGCGTTCATTTCCGTGGGACTCACGGTATGTTTCAGAGGAATGGCGGCGTTCAGATCTCTGTCCGTTGTCTGGCCGCACGTGTCTGGCCACACGCCTCACACACGAACACTCGATCGGACAATGTCAAGCGTTCGTTCTTCCATCCACAGACAGGTCTTGCTGCTGGCAAAGAAACGCCCTGCCTTGACGACGGTGACCCCTGCATCCTCGGCCATGTAGGGGAGAATGCGCCCAAACTGTCCAAGCGCCGCGTCGCTGAGCGCACGCGCTAGACGGCGGTTCTTGACCATGCCCTTGACGTTCAGCTCCTCGATGACGAGAACCGACGGACGCTTGTCGGGGATGGCGCACGCCGCCTTGTTGTGCGCGTCCCTCCGCACGTTT
>JAPLGY010000262.1 GCA_026389955.1 Caldilinea sp.
CGCCCTTCGTACAACAACACCGAACAACGCGCATGGACAAGGGACAACATATAAAAATAAGAATGTGGCAACACCATCAACGGCTGTTGCGCGTCTTCCAGAATCTGCAAAGCCAGTTTGGGATGTCCCTGGCGCTGGTAGTGGCGGGCAAGCAGCTGGTAAGCACACCCAAACAAAAATGGCTGTGCAGGCAGGATGGCAAGGATCTGATGCAGCCGCTGGAGGGTCTCGGGCGAAGACACCTCAGACATGATCGGAAACAAAATCAACAAATCCAGCTCAGCCTGCATCTGGGCACGTCGTTCAGCCGTGAGCAGGCCAGACGGATTTGCCAACAGCGCAGCCACTCGGGCTGCGGTCGCTTTGAGCAGCCTGAACTGCCAGCGCGTCTGATACAGCCAGCCGCGCGCCAAGAGCAACGCCGGGTTCTGCTGGACAAGCCTGGTTGGCAGTTGATCCAGGTAGTGCTCCAGCTGTTGCCACAAAGAAGCCGCCTGCAGCAGAGGAATCTGTTCTTCTATCAGTTCAGCCGCCGCCAGCTCGGCATGCCCGGCCAGATAGTACTGGATCGCATGTTCCACATCTCCGGCTTCGGCATACCAGTGCCCGACCCGCACATGCAGGTCGTCGATGTTCTGGCGTGTCAGCGTGCGCTGCAGCCGTTCTTTCAGCATCTCCTGGAAGAGCTCATGATACCGATAGTGTTCTTGATATTCGTCGATCGGAATAACAAAAAGGTTGTGCTGCACCACATATTCGAGCAGGTCGGCGCTTTTCAAAGCCCCAGCGTTCTCAACCTGGTCCCACACAGCCGAACAGAGGCCGGGCAGGAGGGCTGGCAAAAACGAGGTGCGCAGCAAAAAAGCGTAGATCTGAGCAGGTTGTTCGGCCAGCACTTCATCCATAAAATAGTCGGAGATGAAGCTGTGCGAACGGCGGTCATTTCTGGCTAAAAATTTTTCGACGTCCAGTTCACTGTGCAGCGACAAGGTGAGCAGCTGCAGCCCAGCCCCCCAACCTTCCAAAGAACAGTGCAACCGCTCCACCAGCTGCGGTGCCAGCGGAACCGGCAAACTCTTGAACAACAGCTCCGCTGTCTCGGCCTGGGTCAGCTGCAGATCGCTCAGACGCAGCTCGACCAGCTTTCTCTGGCTGCGCAGCCGCGCCACAGAAAAGGGTGGGGGATAGCGGGAAATCAGCAGGATCGACAAAGAAGGCGAGGCATACCTCAGCACAGTCTCAACAAACATGTGAATAGACGGATCGGTCACCACATGATAGTCGTCGAGAATCAGCAGCAATCGCCGCGGCAGTGCTGCAATCTCCCCTACAAAACGCTCGGCCAACTGCTCCGCAGTCGCCCCCAGCCGTCCACGCAGCAGCTGGTTGGTCTGGTCACAAGCGCCGGCAACCGCAAAACAGACAGCTTGCACCAGCTGTTCCCCAAAACGATGCAAGCTGTCATCCAGACGATCTATCCGATACCAGGCAGTCAAAACCTCCTGGCCCGGCAGAGCCTGCCGGTACGACAACCAGGAGGAGACAGTCGTCGTTTTGCCGTACCCTCCCGGAGCAACCACCAGGGTCAGCAGGCCCGCAAGCCCACACTCCAACTTGGCCCACAACATAGGGCGTTCTACCAGGGTCGAGGTCAAAACAGGACGGCTGAACTGCATAGTTCTATGCTTCTGCTGGATCGATGAGGTCGCTGTTATGGCCAGTTGTATGCATTGAACTGCATGCAATTGGCCATGCAGTTCAATGCATGCAATTTGACACGCAGTATAGCATGGCTGCCCGGATTGACAAAAACAGCCTGTAATTTTCTTGGTCCAGTTGACGGGCAGCCACTTTTTGCATATAGTGGACACATTGCTGTAAACGCCCTTGTTCAAGACATCCAACGACAGGAAGACACCCATGAGCCCATTCCCGACACGCCGGCATCGACGTACTGCTCTCCCGGAGACCCCAGTCCCCACCGGCCCCTATCTCGCACCCAGGCTCACCTTGCTGGGAGAGGAAGCGTGTCAACGCCTGCATGCGGCCTCTTGCCGTATTCTGGAACAGACCGGCTTTCGGGTCTATCATCCGCCCGCCCTTGCGCTGTTGCGGGTCATGTTGCCTGCCGAGATGGTCGACGCCGCCATTGCCAGCGCCCCACGCAGCTTTGCGCTCTATCGGCGCGGGGGGCAGGAGGTCAGCTGCCTGCTCGATGGCACACAGGTCTACTTTGGCCCAGGCTCCGACACGCTGCGCTATCTCGACCCACGCAGCGGCCGTCGCCGCGATTTCCAGATGGCAGACCTGGCTGACTGTCTGCGGCTCTGCGACGCGCTCCCCGAACTGAGCTTTGTGATGTCGATCGGTATCCCGCGCGACGTCCCGACCGAACGCTACTTTCGTTACCAGTTCTCCGCGATGCTCCGCCACACGACCAAACCGGCCGTGGTTGTCTGCAACGATCTGGCCGACATCGAAGCGATCGCAGCAATGGCGGCTGCAGTCGCCGGCGGGATGGAACAGCTCTGCGCAGCGCCCACCTTTCTGGTCTACTCCGAACCCACTACCCCGCTCTCGCACGCGCTAGAAGCAGTCGACAAGCTGCTCTTTTGTGCCCGCAACCGCATTCCAGTCACCCACTCGCCGGCCCCGATGATCGGCGGAACCGCACCGATCACCCTGGCCGGTGCAGTGGCTTTAGGCAACGCAGAGATGCTCAGCGGGCTGGTGATGCACCAGCTGACCATGCCCGGGGCACCCTTTCTCTATGGGCATGGAACCCACCATCTCGACATGAAAGAGATGATCAGCGTCTACGGCGCGCCAGAATTCCAGCTGGCCCGCATCATGGCCGCCGAAATGGGCCATTTTTACCAGCTGCCTGTCTGGGGCTACTCTGCCCACAGCGACAGCGCCGTGCTCGACGAACAGGCGGCGATCGACGCCCAGTTCTCGATCCAGACCGCTCTGCTGGCCAAGACCAACCTCAACCACGACGTCGGCTACCTGGAAGCCGGCCTGGCCAATTCTCCAGAGCTGATGGTGCTGGCCAACGAGTTGATCGCCATGAACCGCACCTTTGCCCGGGGGCTCCAGTTTGACGAAGAAGCGCTGGCCCTCGATGTGATCGACGAGGTGGGGCCTGGCGGCCAGTTTCTCAGCCACGAACACACGATCCGTCACTGGCGCGAGCTGTGGACACCGACCCTCTTCGACCGCCAACGGCTCGACCCCTGGCTGGAAAAAGGGGGAAAAACGATGCGCGACCGGGTCCGCGAGGCCACTGTCGGGTTGCTCGACAGCCATCGCGTGCCCGCTTTGCCCGCCAACGTCGAAGCCGAAATCGACGCCATCCTGGGCCAGTAGCCCCTCTGCCGTCGTCTGCGGGAACAAATTTATCGATTCAATGGAGGAGAAAGCCATGGAAAAACATTCCCCCCCTGTCCAAAACCAGGTCGT
>JAPLGY010000156.1 GCA_026389955.1 Caldilinea sp.
AGCGGAAGGTCAGCCCTTCCACCTTCACAAGCGGTTGTTGTGGCAGCTCTGGCCTGCTTTCCCCGCCAGCCGGAGCCTGGGTGGGCGTGAGGGTGGACGGGTCTGCAGGTCCCTGTCGGGTCTGGAGCGCACCCTCCAAGCGAATCCACCGTCTGAACTCGGCCAGCGGCCCGATTTCGGCGGGGCGGCTCGCAGCCGCAAAGAGGTTTCGGATCTCGTTCCAGCCCCGTTGGACCTGAACAATGCTGCGCCAGCCTGCAGCCAGCCCGGTGAACGCCTGAACCCCCAACAAAATTCCACCCAGGCTGAGCGCAAGCTGGCTGGGCGTCAAGGGTTGGAGCAACAGCGTACCGACAAAACCGCCCAGCCCGACCGTCATCCACCCACGCGGCAGGGCAGACAGCCAGCTCTCCACCCGGTTGGCATGAGTCTGCAGGCGCACATACCGCTCCAGGGCCCCATCTTCCTCTCCATGCCATTGTGCCGGGTCCTCCTGCACCAGCCGCGTGCGGTGCCCCACCATCTGCTCCACCAGCGCGTTGGTCATGGCACGTTGTGTGCCAGAATAGGCGTTGCGTGCCATGGCATAGCGCCAGCTCACGGCCACCAACAGTCCTGTCCACCCGACCAACAAACCTCCTACAAGCCAGCTGCCGGCGGCCAGCGTCAAAATCAGAAATGTGCTGATCAGCTGCAGCCCAGCCAGTGCAGTCACCAGGCTTCCTGCCAGGGAGAGCTGTTCGACCGCATCAGCCGCCAGCACCTGTCCCAAAAAATTGCCTGCACCCTGGTGGCGAATTTCTTCAGGGTGCAGGCGCAGCGCGCCGTACAGCAGCCGTGTTTTGAAGATCTCCCCAACCTTCCAGACCAGGTGGCGCTGGGCGGTGAACAGGGTCAGCTGAAAGGGGATAGTCGTCAGCAAGACCAGGGCCCAGGCCCACAGCCCACTCCAGGTAAACTCGCCCCGCAGTGCGCCCTGCCCGATCAGCCACCAGGCCAGCAGCGTCAACGACAGCTGGGCCAGGTAACTGCCAAACAGCACAGCCAGTGTCTGGGGCAGCTGTGCAGCACGCAGCCGGGTTCCCAGCCCTGCACCAGGGGGGAGACGCAGCAGCCAGCCGCTGCCAGATACGCTGTTCCCCAACATTTCCGCCAGCAAAACCCGTTGCAGCCGCTGTCGGCTTTTGCCAAACCCGCTCTGCGTCAGCAGCTGTTCCAAGGCGGCACGCTGGCCAGCTGTGCTCTCCTGCCAAAGCAGATCATGGAGCACTTCGTGCGAAAAACGGTGGACTTTTTTGTCGTTCGCAATCAGATAGACCCAGCGGCGGTCGCTAAGATGGCAGGTCCTGCGCTGCGCAACAGCGCACGGGTTTCGCCGTAGACAAAGCGCACCGGCTCCGTCTCTAAAGCCAACTCCTGGGCGACCCGCTCTACCCATTCGCCCAACCGCGCGTCATCGTTCAGCGGCAAGTCGAGGGGCGCCGAGTTGTCTGCTTTTCCCCACCGCCTGGCTTGTGCAAGGCAGAAAAGACCTTCTCCGATTTTTGTATCGGGCCAGAAGAGATCATCTGGCTGCATGGTATTGGTGACCAGATGACAATGGCACGAACTCTGCTCTGGGTCAGGCGGTTGGGGTGCTGGAATTGCCGTTGCCCAGGTTGCTCACGGCACCAGAGACCGCTGCCGACATCTGTTCCCAGAGAGAACCGAGCTGTTGTTCGAGCTCTTCCCAAGAAAGACCCGCATGGAGATTGGTGCGCACGGGCACACCGCCGGGTACACCGGGCTGCTGGGCTGTGGGCTGCACATACATCTTGTTGGTTTGCATTTCATTCTCCTTATATTGACTGAACGATTGAGAGCGGCCCAAAGGTGGTTGAATTCCTTTGGTATCCAGTATAAAAATATACCGTGAGTTGTCTGTGAGCTGACAGTGAATTAATCCGTTCCAGCGCCAATGTTCGTGACGGCTGCGGAATGTGCAACGGCCGGTGTTGGCGCCGGTTTCTCTTTCTCAAACCAGAGCAACGCCAACAGGCCGACTTCCACCACTTTGTTCGCCATGCCAGCCGGCGCCACCAGCCCTTCCAACCCGCGCTGGACAAAATAGATCACGAGCGTTGTGCCGGTGTAGGCCGACAGAACGTCTCTGGTCGTAGCGCGGTAGGGTGCCAGCCGAGGGACAAAATGATAGCTGGCCAGCAGGGCTGCATAGCCGACACCGTTCCAGACCAACAGCGGGGCAGACAGCTGCGCGCCCAGCAGAAGGTGGGTCAGCGCAGTGGCCCCTCCCAACGCAAGAATGGCCGTGGCGCGCAAGTCGTCGTGGGTCACAAGCACCCGCAGAAAGGCAGGCACACGCTCTGTCAGAGGCTCTGGTGGCACACGCTCTGTCAGAGGCTCTG
>JAPLGY010000446.1 GCA_026389955.1 Caldilinea sp.
ATATCATCGGCAGTTCAAAACAGATCACGATTCCAGTCGATCACTGGGACAACGCCGTGATGAACGGCGTCTGGTTCGACGGCAGCTCGATCGAAGGGTTTGCCCGGATCGCCGAAAGCGACATGTATCTGCGCCCCGATCTGGACACCTTTATTGTGATCCCCTGGGAGATGGACCTGTCGACCGCTCGGGTGATCTGCGACGTGCACATGCCAGACGGCACCCCCTTTGCAGGAGACCCCCGGTATGTGCTCAAACGCCAGCTGGCCAGAGCCGCCAGGCTCGGCCTGGACTACCATGTTGGCCCGGAACTGGAATTTTTTCTGTTCAAAATACACGCCAACGGCAACCTGTTGCCCCTGACCCCGCACGACGAAGCCGGCTATTTCGACATCAGCACCGATCTGGCGCACAGTGTCCGGCGCCAGATGGTCGACGCGCTGACAGCGATGGGGATCGACGTAGAGGCGTCGCACCATGAGGTGGCCGCTGGCCAGAGCGAGATCGACTTTCGCTACGGCCCGGCGTTGACCGCAGCCGATTCCGCCATCACTTTTCGGACCACCCTCAAGGCTGTGGCGCAAAAAAATGGGCTGCACTGCACCTTCATGCCCAAACCGATCGCCGGGGTTGCAGGGTCGGGCATGCATGTGCACCAGAGCCTGTGGACACTGGAGTCGGGCGAGACGGCCATGTACGACCCGGAGAGCGACTATGGCCTGAGCCAGACTGCGTTGCACTTCATCGCCGGCCAACTGGCCCATGCACCAGCACTCACCCCCCTTCTGGCCCCGCTCGTCAACAGCTACAAACGGCTGGTGCCCGGGTACGAAGCACCCGTCTACATCTCCTGGGGACGCACCAACCGCAGTGCCCTGATCCGCATCCCACGCATCCCGCCCGGCCGACACAAGAGCACCCGCTGCGAGTTGCGCTGCCCTGACCCGAGCTGCAATCCGTATCTGGCCTTTGCCGTCATGCTGGCAGCCGGGCTGGATGGGATCGAAAACCGGCTGGAGCCGCCGCTGCCCGCCGAGGAAGATCTCTATCATGTGGACGGCCTGCGCGCCGGGCTGGAAATGTTGCCCGGAGATCTGGGGGACGCACTTGCTGCGCTGCGACAGGACGAGGTGATTCAGGACGCGCTGGGGCAACATGTCTACGAACGCTTTGTCGAGGCCAAGACGGTCGAATGGGGAGAGTACCAGCGCTGCGTGACACAGTGGGAGCTGGACCGCTATTTGAAGCTCTATTGATGCAGCCGGAGTACCTGCTGGCGATCGACCCGGCCGGTCTGGCCAGCGCAGCGCCCTGCTCGCCGCCCGACCGCTCCAGACAACTGCCTTCCGATGAAACAAGCATCTTTCCAGGTTGCGTTTCCGCTGGCCGGGTTGGTTCTGACAGCCGGACTTGCGCTGCGCTTCTGGCAGATCGGACACGCCGGCCTCTGGCTGGACGAGGCCTTCAGCCTCTGGATGGCAAGCCAGAAGCTGACAGACATGGCTGGCTGGCTGGTCCGGATCGACCAACATCCCCCTCTTTACTACGGGCTGCTGCATGGCTGGCTCGCAGGGGGCAGCGGAGAGGGCTGGGTGCGTGCATTTTCGGCGCTGTGCAGCGTGGCAACAATCCCTATCTTCTATGCCGCAGTCCGGCTCCTGCAGGGGACCCAGACTGCGCAGGTGGCCGCGCTGATCCTGGCCGTAGCCCCCTTCCATGTGCGCTATGCGCAGGAAGCGCGCATGTACGCGCTGCTGACCTTGCTGGTCGCAGCCGTGCTCCTCTGCCTGGCCTTGCTGGTGCAACCCAGAGCCGCCCTGCCCAGGCCGCCCGTCGTGCGACGGGCGGCCTGGGCAGGCTACGTGCTGTTCAGCACGGCCACTTTGCTGACCCACAACACCGCAGTGCTCTTCCTGCTGGCGCTCAATTTCTGCGTTGTCGGCTGGTGGGTGTGGGCACAGTGCCAGAGACAGCCCCCCCCCCCAGGGGAATCTTCCCTCGATCGCCCGGCGCTCTCCAGCTGGTGCGCGGCCCAAGGAACCATCTTTGTGCTCTGGCTGCCCTGGGCCGCTCCCTTTGTGCAGCAGAGCCAGGGGGTCCTCCAGCAATTCTGGATCCCTGCCCCTACAGCAGAGAGCGTGCTGCA
>JAPLGY010000296.1 GCA_026389955.1 Caldilinea sp.
CAGCGCGCTGTGCTCGATCGGCTGGCAGCAGAGGGTGTGGAGGTGCAAATTGCCCAGCTCGATGTCGCCGACCCCGCTGCCATGCAGCGGCTCTTTGAGGGGTTGAAGGCGGCGGGCGATGCGGGCAGGCCGCTCAGAGGGGTGATGCATGTCGCCGGAGTTCTAGACGACGGCATTTTGCTCAACCAGAGCTGGGCGCGCTTTGAAAAGGTGCTCAGCGCAAAGATACAGGGCAGCTGGCTGCTGCACACCTTGACCCAGGGAATGGACCTGGACTTCATGGTTTTTTTCTCTTCGGTTGCGTCCTTGCTGGGAAACCCAGGTCAGGGGGCCTACGCCGCCGGCAACGCATTTCTGGATGGGTTGGCCCGCAGCCGCCAGCAGCAGGGGCTGCCCGGCCTCAGCCTCAACTGGGGAGCCTGGGCAGGCGAAGAAGAGAGAGACGGTGGCATGGCCACCCGCACCGCCGCAGTCCAGCGCAGGCTGGATGCAGCGCAGTTCATGTCTCCCCAGCTGGCACTGCTGGCCCTCGAACAGCTGTTGAGCCGCTCCGGCCAGTATGGTGTCGCCCGGATCGACTGGAGTCGGCTGAACAGCCAGCAGGCCTTCCCCTTCCTCGCCAATTTCGTCTTGCCAGAGACTCGCCTGGCACCGCTCTCCGCCTGGCAGCAGCAGCTGGCCGCCCTTCCTGCCAGCCGACGCCTGGAACATCTGCAGCGCTCCCTGCAAGAGATGGTCGGCCCTATTCTCGGCATGGCCGAACCGCCCAGCATTGCCAGAGGTTTCACCGATCTCGGCATGGATTCTCTGATGGCGATGGAGCTGCGCCGCGAGCTGGAGCGTGCCTCTGCGTGCAAAATCCCGGCAACAGTTGTCTTCGAATACCCTTCCATCGCCGCCCTGGCCGAATATCTGCTGAACGAACTTCTGGTCCCCTCGCCAGCCGAGGCGAGCGAGCCAGCCCCAGAGCAGAGCCGCAGTCCCGCCGAGCCCATCCCAGCCATCACCCCAGCCATCAACCCAGCCGACCCAATTGCCGTCATCAGCATGGCCTGCCGCTTCCCGGGGGCCGACAGCCCGGAAGCCTTCTGGGAAATTCTGTGCAGCCAGCACGACCAGGTACGCGAAATTCCAGCGACCCGGTGGGATGTCGATGCGTTCTACGACCCACAGCGGCCCAAGGCCGGCAAGATGTACGCGCGCGCCGGCGCTTTTCTCGACCAGGTCGACCAGTTTGACCCGCTTTTTTTCGGCATCTCTCCGCGCGAGGCAGCCAGTATCGACCCGCAGCACCGTCTGCTGCTCGAGGTGAGCTGGGAGGTGCTGGAGCGGGGCGGACTGGCGCAGCACACGCTGGTCGACAGCCGCACGGGGGTCTTTGTCGGGATCGGAGAGAGCGACTATGCGCTGGCGGCCAGGCTGCACGACCTGTCGAGCTTGGAGCCTCACCAGGCGACCGGGGTCGGTCACAGCATCGCTGCCGGCAGGCTGGCCTACACGCTGGGCTTGCAGGGGCCGACACTGGCGGTGGATACGGCCTGCTCCTCGGCGCTGGTGGCGCTGCATCTGGCCTGCCAGAGCCTGCGCTCCCGCGAGTGTGACCTGGCGCTGGCCGGCGCAGCCAGCCTGATACTGGCGCCTGCAGCGTATGTGGCGCTCTCGCAGATGCAAGCGCTCTCGCCCGACGGGCGCTGCAAGACTTTCGACGAGACGGCCGACGGCTACGGGCGCGGGGAAGGGGGGGCGATGGTGCTGCTCAAACGGCTCGCCGACGCCGAAGCGGATGGGGACACCGTGCTGGCTGTAATCCGCGGCAGCGCGGTCAACCACGACGGGCCGAGCAGCGGGCTGACCGTGCCCAACAAGCGCGCCCAGGAAAAATTGCTGGCGTCTGCGCTGGCCAGCGCCCAGGTCGAGGCGGACGAGGTCAGCTACATCGAGGCGCACGGCACCGGCACACCGCTCGGCGACCCTATCGAGCTGCGCGCGATCGATGCGGTGTTCGGCCAGCCTCGCCCCTACCCGCTCTACGTCGGGTCGGTCAAGACCCACATTGGCCATCTGGAAGCTGCGGCAGGCATTGCAGGTTTCGTGAAGACCGTGCTGGCGCTGCAGCATGGCCAGATTCCCCCCCATCTGCATCTGACCCACCCCACCTCCCATCTTGACTGGGAGCAGATGGTGGTGCGCGTGCCCACTGCACTGCAAGCGTGGCCGGCAGAGCGGCGCGTGGCTGGGGTCAGCGCCTTCGGCTTGAGCGGCACCAACGCCCACCTGATCCTGGAAGCCGCGCCTGCCCGCGCGCCTGCCCAGCCCTCTGCCGGGCGGCCGTACCGGCTGCTGCCCCTCTCTTTGCGTGACCCAGCGGCGCTGCCTGAACTGGCTGCACGCTACCTGGAGATGTTGGAGACAGCGCCTGATCTTGACGCGCTCTGCTACACGGCTGCTGTGGGTCGCAACCACTTTGCCAAACGCGTCGCCCTGGTGGCTCCTGACCAGAACACACTGGAAGGTCAGCTGAAAGCCCTGGCGTATGGCAAGGTGGCAGACGGGATCGTGCAGGGCAAGGCTGGCCACTATGCCCCACGCATGGCCCTGCTCTTCAGCGGCCAAGGGGCACAGTACGCCGGCATGGGTCTGGAACTGTATCGCGCCGAACCGCTCTTCCGGCAGACGTTGGAGCGCTGCGCTGCGCTGCTCGAAGGGCAGCTCGACCGACCGCTGCTCGAAATCCTGGCAGACCCGACCGCCATCCACCAGACAGCCTGCACACAGCCAGCGCTCTTTGCCCTGGAATATAGCCTGGCAATGCTCTGGCTCTCCTGGGGGATCCAGCCGGAGCTGTTGCTGGGACACAGCGTGGGGGAGCTGGCAGCAGCCTGTGTGGCCGGAGTCTTCAGCCTGGAGGATGGGCTGAGGCTGGTGGCTGAACGTGGACGGCTGATGGGGTCGCTGCCGCAGGAGGGCGAGATGGTGGCGTTGCCGGTGAGCGAGGTGCGGGCCCGAGAGGCGATTGCTGCAGTTTACGTCGTGGGACGGAGCCAGATTCCGCTCGTCAACGAAGAGGCTGTGCGCGCCGAAGTGGCGATAGCCGCAGTCAACGGCCCACAGAGTGTGGTGATTGCCGGCCGACGTGCGGCTGTCCAGAAGGTGGTGCAGCGCCTGGCGGCAGAAGGGGTGAAGGGGAAGACGCTGCAGGTCTCCCATGCATTTCACTCGCCGCTGATGGAGCCGATCCTGGCAGAGTTTGCCGCTGTCGCCCGCAGCGTGCGCTACCACCCCCCCGTTCTGCGCCTGGTTTCCAATGTGACTGGGCAGCTGGCGGGCGACGAAATCGCCACCCCGGAGTACTGGGTGCGCCATCTGCGCGAGACCGTGCAGTTTGCCGCCGGTGTGGCCACCCTGCACGCACAAGGCATCGAGATTTTCTTGGAGATCGGCCCCAAACCTGTGCTGCTGGGCATGGCGGGCGAATGTCTGGATGCCAGCCGACCACTTCCAGCCCTGCTCCCTTCTCTGCGGTCAGGAGTGTCGGAGGAAAAACAGCTGATCGAGACACTGGGTGCGCTGTATGTGCGCGGCGCCGCCATCGACTGGCAAACGTTCACCCCCCCTGCCAACCGACAACGCATCCTGCTGCCCACCTATCCCTTCCAACGGCAGCGCTTCTGGCTCGAGCCGGCCGAGCCGGCCAGCCCGGTTGCCGCAGCCAGACCTTCGGGGACGATCCGCCAAAATGAGCCAGAGTCGGCAAAAAATTCCGCTGCACCGCAGCAGCAGAAGGAACTGATCCACTCTTTGCAGCAGACCCTGGCCAGAATTCTCCGGCTGGAGAACACACAGCTTCTGGAGCCACAGCAGAACTTGTTGGAACTGGGTCTCGACTCGCTGCTGACCTTCGAGGCGCGCAACCAGCTTTCTGCGCTGCTGGGCCGCGAACTGCCCGCCACCCTGCTCTACGACTACCCCACCATCGAGAAATTGGCTGCCTATCTGACCCCCGTCGGCGGCTTTGCCGCCGATTCCTTGGCGGTCAAGAGACCCCCAAAGCCACCCCAATCGGCCAAACGGCTGGCACGGGGCCACAGTGCGGTCGTGGTGCTGCAGCCACATGGGACAAAACCGCCCCTCTTTTGTCTTCCCCCGATCGCCGGCACGGTGCAGCCGTACGCCCAGCTGGCAGCCCGGCTTGGCCCAGAACAGCCGGTCTACGGCTTGCAGGCAGTGGGGGTGGAGAAGGATCTGACCCCGCTGACCGACCTGCGTGAGATCGCAGCCTACTTTATCGCAGCGCTGCCAGCAGCTCCACCGGCATGGAGAGCGGGTGGCGCTGCTGGCTGCGCTCGACCAGGAAATGCTGCCCGGCAACAAACTAGAACGATTCTGGAGCGGCACCCGTTTTCTCTTTACGACCGGCCTTCCCAATCTCTGGCCCTATCTGAGCGATGCCTTTCAATCGGCCGGCAGAACGCAGGCAGCACCGCTGACCCCACAGCTGAACGCCTTGCGCACAGCGGTCGGGATGCGGCTGTTGCGCGTGATGATGGCCAACGGCCAGGCACTGACCGACTACCAACCCCACGGCTATCCAGGATCGCTGGTGCTTTTCCAGACACGTGCCCTGCGCCAGCGTCTGTTGCAGGATCCTACAGCTGGGTGGGGAAAGTATGTGCGCGGCGGTGTCAGTCGGCACGACATTCCAGGCCATCACATGAACCTGCTGCTGGCCCCGCAGGTTGCCGGTGTGGCAGAAAAGATGCAGCAGGTTCTGCATGCGTGTCAATCCAGCCAGCCATGAACTTTTGCAACCAACGTTTGAGGTGGATTTTAGTCCAGTAAGGAGTTTTTATGTCGTACGAATTTTTGCCCGACCAGATGTATCTGATGCCGACCCACTTTGGGCCTGCGCTGGGCCCACGCCAAAACCCGGAAGGGGGACGTTTCCCATTTCAGGAGGACCCCAAGTCGACCACCTACATGGTTAACTTTCTCAGCGATGCTCAGCAGCTGAAGGCCATGCTGCCCCCTGGCTTCGAGCTGGCCGGTGAACCGGTTGTGACCGTCTCGCTCACTTACATGACCGAGATCGGCTGGCTGGCCGGTCGCGGCTACGCTATGCTCGGGCTGACCATCCCAGCCACCTTCCATGGCCAACAGGAGACGGTCACAGGGGATTTTCTGACTGTCCTCTGGGAGAACAGGACAGAGCCCATCATCACCGGGCGTGAAGAGCTGGGCTTCTCCAAAATTTACTGTGCGCTGCCCGACCCGCTGGTCTATCGGGGCAGAACCCACTGCACCGCCAGCTGGGATGGCTACAAGTTCATGGACCTGACTGTCGAAAATCTGCGCGCCCTGACACCCGCAGAGATTGGGGCCGTATTGGGAGGACGGCGCAGCGCCGGCTACCTGCACTACAAATACATGCCGCGCACCGGCGAGTGGGGCGTCGCCGATGCCGCCTACGCCACCCTCTCCCCCAGCGGCGTCTCCAACCAAAAGCTGGAAGGGGTCTGGGCAGGTGAAGGGAGTGTGCACTTCCATGCGGCGCGGTGGGAAGACATGCCGACGCAGTACCGCATCGTCAACGCGTTTCATGCCCTTCCCATGCTTGAGGCACGCGGCGCGTTGATGCTGAAAGCAGTGGGCGGCACCGACATGTACAGCCAGCGTATTCTGCGCTGACAAGCACGAGAGAAAATGATGAACCCAGAACAGCTGCGTCAGGCTGAAAAAACCTTCTACCGCCAACTCAACCAGCTTGTGGAGCCACTCGTGCGGGCCGGGCTGGGAGGGCCTCTGCTCTTCCCTGCCGGGCTGATCCTGTTGGAGACGCGCGGGCGCATCTCTGGCAGGATCTACCGCACCCCGGTCTTGGCCCTGCGCTGGGGAGAGCTTTTTTTTGTGAGCACTGTGCGCAACCAATCCCAGTGGTTCAAAAATCTGGCTGCGTGCCCGACGATCGACTGTTGGATCAACGGCAGAGAGCAGCGGGCCACCGCCTACTTGTTCAGCCCGGAAGTGGCCCCCTACGCGTTGGAAACCCTGCCCGATCCTCTCCAGCGCATTGCATCCGGGCTGCGCCTCTACAGCGACCTGACTCGGGTCAGTGTGGCGGTGCTGGAGGTTTCTGGGGTGGTTGGCGGGGCTGTGGAAATGGACAGGGTGCCCACAGATCCTGCTTCTCTCTCCTCGCCCTGAAACAGTGTTGGACAAGCCATCGACGCTGCGGCAGATAAATATTTATCGTTCGTAAAAAAGGAGATTTGTTGTGAACCTACCCGATCGAATTGTAAGCGGTTTCAATTTCGATGAAGCCCTGGAGATGACAGACCTCTGTCGCCTGGTCTACAAAGTGTTCGACGAAACCACCTCGACCGACCCTGAGGCGCTTTTCAATGCTCTTTACACGGGCGAATGGCGCTACGTGCATGCCATCAGCGACTACGACACCGACGGACGCTGCATGATCCTGCGGCGTGGACAGCGCAATCAGTTTGTGGTGGTCTTCCGCGGCTCGATTGTGACCGGAGGGGGGATCGAACTGACCAACCTGGCGGCTGGGATGGAAGACCGCATGGTCGAATACGAGAAGCTGCGCGGGGAGCCGACCCATCCCCCCCGCGATACACGGGTCCACCAGGGTTATCTGAACACCTTCAACGGCTTCAAGGACGAACTGGTCTTCTTTTTTGAGACGTTGGTCGGGTCGCAGCTGGAGCAGAGCCTGCTGGCTGGTCTGGTCGAGTCGGACGACGACGAAAGCGCCTCCCGCATTGCTGCGCTGGGTGCCGGGCTGGGGGTCAAATATGGCCGCGAGGTGGGCAAGAAAATTGCACAGCAGCTCACCGAGGTGGTCGGCCAGATCAAACAGGGGGAAGTGGGGATGTCGGCGGTTTCGCTCGACAAGCTGGTGGCCAAAAATGTGCGTTTCCACCAGGTGTTGATGGGCCAGAGCGAGCCGCAGCAGGCCGACCTGGCTTCAGAAAAGCTGGAGCTCTATGTGACCGGCCACAGCTTGGGGGGTGCGCTCGCAACCTTGTGCGTCCTCTACCTCAAGCGCTACTTCGACTCTCAGTCTGACTGGCCAGCCTATGCACTCAAAAAATACAGCATCGGCAGCCCGCGCGTCGGCAACAAATACTTTGTCGAATACTACAACAGCCTGATGCACGGCTTCAGCCAGCGCATTCAAAACCTGGCAGACCCGGTGCCCTACGGCCCGCGCGACCCGGTGCCCCCCAGCGCGATCCCGGCCTTGCTGGTGCCTGGGGTCGACCACATCCGCAACGGCGAAGAGTTCTACGCCTTCTTCCAACATGTGGGTGAGGCCTACACGATCTTTGGGACAGGGCACCAGACCCTTGACCTGGACTTCGGGGGGCCCTTCAAGATCAGCATCCCTATCCCCTTCCCACACGGGCCAGACGGCTACAAGGACATGCTGATCGAGGCCCGTGAGGCCCAACAGCGGATGCTCAGGCCCTTCCAGGGGCTGACGACCTCACTCTTTGCCAACCAGGAGCGGCAGCTGACCGATCTGCAAAAACAGATCGCTGCGCTGCAGTCTGCGGTCAAGGAGCTGACTGCCAGCAAGGCCAAAGCGTGACCGCCAGAGGCTGGAAACAAAATCAGAGGAACCTGGGTTGAACCGTCAGCGTTTCTGGGTCAATCGACGCCGCTACCTGCAGATCGGGGGCTTCTGGGCCAGCCTGCTGGCCCATCTGCTCTGGTGGGATCTGTTCTTTGCGTTGCCAGTGTTGCGCTGGCTGCAGCCGGCGCGCGAAGAGCGCTGGCAGCAGCTGGCGCAGCGCTATTGCTGCCTGGCAGCCGCAGTGGGGGGGCTGTGGATCAAGCTGGGGCAGTTTCTCAGCCTGCGCGTGGATCTCTTCCCGCACAGCGTGATCCAGGAGCTGGAACTGCTGCGCGACCAGGCCCCGGCAGCCTCCTATGCGGAGATTGTGCCGCAGGTCGAAGCAGAACTGGGGGCCTCTCTGCCCGAACTCTTTGCCTGGTTCTCGCCAGAACCTGTCGCATCGGCTTCGGTGGCGCAGGTGCACCGCGCGCAGCTGCACAACGGCCAACAGGTCGTGGTCAAAGTCCTGCGTCCGGGCACCCCCGAACAGTTTGCGATGGACCTGGATCTGATGGCCTTCTGCGTGCGCGGGCTGGGCCTGCTCCCGCCGGTGCGGCACAGCTTCGACCTGGAGCGCATGCTGGCTGAGTTCACCGAGGTGACCCGTCGCGAGCTTGACATGTATGTGGAGGCTGCCAACGCCGAACGCTTCGCCAGAGCCGCAGTCAACAACCCGCTGCTCTACATCCCGGCTGTTCATCTGCGCTACAGCGGGCGCCGTGTCCTGACCATGGAGGATGCAACCTATCTGCGGCTGAACAACCTGGCCGAGATCGAAGCTGCCGGCATCGACCGCCAACAGATTGTCCAGCAGCTGGCGCAGCTGATCTTGGAGCAGATCTTCGTGCTCAACTTTGTCCACGCAGATCCTCACCCGGGCAACTTCTTCCTGCGGCCGCTGCCGGGCCCGGAAGAACGGCGTGAACCCTTTGCGCCGAGAGAGCCGGTTCCCTATCGGCGCAACCGCATGTTCCAGATCGTGCTGATCGACTTCGGCATGGCTGTGGCGATCCCACCTGAGCAGCAGGCGTGGCTGCGCGAGTTCCTGATCGGGCTCGGCCTGCGCGATGCGAAGCGGATTGTCCAGGCCTACCAGCGTGGAGGGCTGCTGCGCGCTGGAGCCGATGTGCGTCGCGTCGAAGCGATGACCGTCGACCTGCTCGATGGCTACCAGGGGCTTCTGGTCGGCCTGATGCCAGACTTTGACGACCCACGCACCCAACAGCTGTTCGAAAAACATGGTGCGCTGCTCACCTACGAATATCCCTTCCAGATCCCGATGGACCTGCTCTTCATGTATCGGGCGATGGGCACGCTGGGAGGGGTGATCGGCAGCCTGGACAGCGAGTTTGATCTCAGCAGTGCGGCCATGCCCTTTGCCTTGCAGTTCTTCTGGCAGAAATGGCAGCAGGAGCTGCTGGAACGAAGCGAGGCTGTGGCAATGATCGGGCAGCTGCTGCTGCAAAACCCGGTGCCGGTGCCGGAAGTGCTGATGCTGGCGCAGCGCACCCTCCAGCCGCCAGAACTGGTCGACCAGTTTCTGCTGCAGCCCTGGCGGGAGCGGAGCGTGCAGACCGAATTAAGCCATCTGGACCGGGATGCGCTGCGTCAGCTGGACCGCTCGGTGCGTTCTATCCGCCGGACACTGGTTGCGCTCGGGTTCGGTCTGGCGGGCATCTTGCTGCTGACGACCGATCTGTCGCAGGCTGACCTGCTGCGTGCGCTGGTGGAGCTGGCCAGCGAATACGGGGCACTGCTGGCTGGGGCCGTTCTGCTCTGGCTGGGGTGGCAGACCGTGCGGGGCGGGTGACGTATTCAAGACGATGTCAATTTATCCAGAAACTGAGGAGATCTTCATCATGACCCAATTTGCCTTTGTTCATTCCTATCGTGGCGGCAGCGGCAAATCGACTGTCGCCGCCAATGTGGCTGCCCTGCTGGCAGCGGAAGGGCGGCGTGTGGGGCTGGTCGACAGCAACTTTCAGGCGCCGGGGGTGCATCACCTTTTTGGCCTGACCGACCCGCTGCCCACGCTCAACGACTATCTGCAGGGGCGCTGTGCCATCCAGGCAGCGGCGCATGAGGTCAGCAGCATAAAGCAGACCAGCAAGCGTGGGGCCCGCAGTGCAGCCAAGGAGCAGGGTGCGCTCTACCTGGTGCCTGCGTCCGACCACATCAACCGGATGGCCTACGTCTGGGCGCGCGGCTTTGACATGGAGCTGCTGACCAAAGGGTATGTCAGTCTGGCCAAGGCGCTGTCGCTGGATCTGCTGATTGTCGACACCGACCCTGGTCTTGACCGGCAGACCTACTTTGCACTTGAGCTGGCCGACAGCTTTGTGATGGTGATGACCCTGGACGAGCACGACTACCGAGGGGCGGCGGCCACGGTGCAGGTCGCACAGCTGCTGGAAATCCCCAACATCGTGACAGTCCTCAACAAAGTTCCGGAAGGGATGGAGAGCGCTGCGGTCAAAGAGACGATCGAGCAGCTCTGCGACTGGCCCATCAGTATCCAGCTTCCCTTCCAGAGTGAGCTGCTGGCAGCGCAGGGACTGTTCGTGCGACAGCATCCCAAACATGCGTTGAGCGGCCAGCTGCGGCAGCTGGGAGAGCAGCTGCTGGTCGAGCGGCAGCGCTCCTTCCAGGACAGCACCGTGGTACTGGCCAGCCTGCTCAGCAAGCAGGAGTAGCAGATTCGCAAGGCAAGTCCCTGGCTGACACCTGCGTTGGGGCAAGAGTGTCTGCCCCAACGCAGCAACCGAACACAGCAACGCGAAAAGATCCACATAAGGAAACAGCCATGCGCAAGGTCACACTGGTCGACCGGACAAAATATTGGTTTGACAATCTGATGGCGAAGGGGGCGATCGTCCTGATTCTCTGGCTGATGTTGGTGTCGCTGGTGGTTGTGCTCTTCTTTTCGGCCAGCATGATGCTTTCGGCCAGCGTGCTGGAAGGCTCGCGCGCAAGCGAGGGGACTTTCAACGACATCTTCTGGCTGAATCTGGGGACTGTGCTCAACCCGGGGCTGGATTCGAGGGGAGGAAGCTGGAATTTCAAGCTGGAAAACTTCACAGTTGCCATGATGGGCATCCTGCTGGTCAGCATCCTGATCGGTCTGATTACAGCAGGGATCGAAGAACGTCTGCAGCAGCTGCGCAAAGGGCGCTCGTTCGTGCTGGAGGCAAACCACACGATTGTGCTGGGCTGGTCCCCCCAGATTTTTACGATTGTCTCCGAGCTGGTCAAAGCGAATGCAAACCAACGGCGGCCTGTGATCGCGATCCTGGGCAACGCCGACAAAATAGAAATGGAAGACCAGCTGCGTGAGCAGGTCGAAGACCTGCAAAACACCCGTCTGGTCGTGCGGTCCGGGTCGCCGACCGAACCTGGTGACCTGGAGATTGTCAACCCCTACCAGGCCCGTTCGATCGTCATCCTCCCCCCAGAGGGTGAAGCTCCAGATACAGCCGTGCTCAAGAGCTTGTTGGCGCTGACGCACCTGTCGTCTGCCTCCGGTTACAGCTGCCAGATTGTGACCTGTCTGGAGGATGTGCGCAACCGGTCGGTCGCAAAGATGATCGGCAAAGACAAAGTCACAGTCGTGATGGTCAACGACCTGCTGGCACGGCTGACCGTGCAGACCAGCCTGCAACCTGGGCTGTCCAGCGTTTACACCGAACTGTTTGACTTTGACGGGGATGAAATCTACTTCAAAGCAGAAGGGGCGTTGACCGGCAAGAGCTTTGCGGACGCGCTCTTTGCCTACGCCGATTCGACGGTGATTGGGCTGCACAAAACAAACGGCCAGATGCGGTTGAATCCACCGATGAACACCCCTATCGAGGCAGGGGATGAGCTGGCAGTGATCAGTGCGGACGACGACACGATTCGGCTGGTGGAAATGCCCGCAGATGCCGTTGCAGAAAGGGTGATTCTCTCCAAAGTGCGACGGCAGGGCATCCAACAACGGCGCATTCTTCTGCTTGGATGGAACCGGCGCGCACCCTTCATCGTGGCTGAAGTGGGCCGTTATGTGGCAGAAGGATCCAGCCTCACTGTGGTCGACAGCCGGGAGGAACGCCATCTGCGCGACGAGGTTCAGCGAGAAGGAACTACCCACCTGGAGATCCGGTACTGCGTCGGCGACACAACCCGCCGCATGCTGCTGGAGAGCCTGGATCTGGCGACCTACGACCAGATTCTGGTGCTCAGCGATGTCGACCAGTACAGCGTCAAAGAGGCAGACGAACGCACGCTGGTCACCCTGCTGCATCTGCGTGACCTGTGTGAACAAAAAGGCTGCACCATATCGATCACCAGCGAAATCCTGGACCCCCGCAACCGCCGGCTGGCACCAGTCACCCAGACCGACGACTTTGTCGTCAGCCAGCAGATGGTCAGCCTGCTCTTGGCGCAGATCGCCGAGAACCCCCGTCTGAATGTGCTTTTCGACGATCTGCTCGACGTAGACGGCTCCGAAATCTATCTCAAGCCGATCACCGACTACGTAGCGATCGACCAGCCTGTCAATTTTTATACCCTGGTCGAGGCCGCACGTCGACACGACGAGGTTGCGATCGGGTACCGGCTGATGCGTGACAGCGCCGATGCAGAGCGGCTGTACGGGGTCAAACTCAACCCCAACAAGGCGGCAAAGATTCAATTTGAAGCAGAGGACCTGCTGGTGGTGCTGGCCGAAGATTGAAATCGGCGCGCCCTGCCACAAGCGGAGGCCAAAGACAATGTAGCTGGCTTCCCATGACCTTTCATGTGCTTCTCTGAGTATATCTTCTCACTTAGCTTACTTTGCGCGGCTGCGCACCTGGCTCAAAGAAAGGGCGGACGGCACAGAACGGATCATCCGCACCTTGCGCTTTCAATGTAGCCTCGTCAGTGGCAAGAAACGTAAGCGGCTGGAGGCCGAACTGACCTACTTTCGCAATCGTGGCTATACTGAAGTAAGTAGCGCAGATCGTCTGGGTGAGTGCGCCGTGTACAATTGAGCCAAAATAGGAGAACATACCATGACCACAAGGCAAATCATCCTCGATGTTCGTGAGAAGGTGCTTCTGGCCGAAAAGACCGATGAGGCCTCCTTCGCTCGAGAACTGCGCCTCCTGGCAGCTGTCAAACTATATGAACTCGGCCGGTTATCGTCGGGGCGAGCAGCAGAGTTGGCTGGCATGCCGCGCGTCGAGTTCTTGCTGACCCTGGGCCGCTACAAAGTGTTTCCGTTTCGGGCAGAACTAGACGACCTGGAACAATCACATGCCTGATGCGATCAGTAACACGTCACCGCTGGTCTATCTCTATCGTATCCAAGCGGTCGAGTGGTTACCCATGCTATTCAACCGTATTTGGGTGCCAACTGCGGTTGTCGAAGAACTTCGAGAAGGTCAACGGTGAGGTTTTGATGTCCCCAATCCGAGCACGTATCGCTTCAAGCTGTAGAGCCGCGCGCCACGCCGTCTGAGTGGTTATCCCTCGATCTAGGACCGGGCGAACTGGCCGCAATGGCTCTGGCCCTGAAAAACAAAACCCATGTGGTTCTGCTGGATGATCTGCTGGCGCGTCGGACGGCCCAAGCTGCCGGTCTGATGGTCTGGGGGACACTGAAGGTACTGCTGGAAGCCAAATCGTATGGTTTAACCGAGAAGATTGAGCCGTTCGTCACCCGTTTGGGCGAAACTGGGATGTGGTTGTCGGAAGAAATCCGCGAGCGTATCTTGGCGCTTGCGGGGGAAGCGTCAAGCATAGGGGCGCCATCTGACAGCAGCATGCAGTAGGTGTCGCTGCGCGCCGCCGTTGGCTGAGCGTTGGACGCAGGCTGATTGAACGGCGCTGGGAGTAGACCTGCAACCCGTGTCGGCGCATATTGCCTTTGTTCCAAGGGACAGTCAACAGGATCCCCTGCTTGGCGCCTGACGGTGAGATCTCGTTTGGCTAGTACAAGTGGTCTGAAATAAGCAAACGGTCTGGCTGGAGCCACACCTCTTGCCTCTCGGCCACAGGGAAGGGCACAAAACCCCGACCGTGAGCAAGGGGCAGGGAGCTTGTCGTGTTTTGGGGTTCCCCCCTCCCTCACGGCCGGGGCTCCAAAAGAGCTTGTTGTGTCTGATGTCCCGTCAAGCCTGAAGTACAGCAGTCAGCGCTTCCTACCACAAGCAGCAGTTCTCAATCCATTCAAATTGAGAACTGCTGGGCTGGGCGCGGGGTGGTTGACAGCGGGGTGCGTCGAGCGTAGAATGGGTTAAAACGTTTTAATCGCGTATTCAGGTGCTTCGTGCGTTTTTTAACTCAGCCGTCATGGCTGCGGCACCACCAGCGATGAACACCCTTCGTGTGAGCTCTTTTCAGGCCGGTGCTATGGACCGCAAATCTCAGGTGACGATCGTCGATGTGGCACGGCACGCCCGGGTCTCGGCAGGGACAGTTTCCAATGTGTTGACGGGCAACCGACCTGTGGCTGCGTCCACGCGCAAACGTGTGCTGCGCGCGGTCGAAGAACTCTGCTATCGCCCGAACTTGCTGGCCCGCAGCCTGGTCAACCGCAGCAGCAAC
>JAPLGY010000288.1 GCA_026389955.1 Caldilinea sp.
TCAACGGCCAGCGATTGCTGGTGCCGAAGCCCTAACGCCATCGGGAATGCCGGAGATCGTCATGGCAGTGCGCTTAGAATACCCGGGGCGATAGATTCCGTCCTCGGTCGTTTTGCCTAGTTATAGTTATTACCTGTGCATTTTGGTCCGGTCGACGGGCCGACACCAGGAATGTAAACGCCGTCCATTGAGTCGCTCGAGTACCAACTTACGCCTTCAATGCGCAATGGTCGATCCGAGCTCAACATAATCGAAGTTAACGCGCTCCCCTTGGGAGGCTGCTCTACGTTGCAAAGAAGCTCAAGGCATGCCAGCAGCGCTCCGCGACCTTCGGCGGAAGCGTAAGGAGCCCGCCAACCTCCGTAGTTCCATGTGTAGTTCTTGCCACCGCGAGCATGCAACACCCCCTTGAGATGCGCATCGCCAAGGAGCTGGCGGTACTGACCGTTAATATTGTCCTTCACGTCGATGTCGCGCGAGAGTAGTACACAAATCTCCCCTGTCCTCCCTTTCACCTCCAGCGGCTCTGCCGCGGAGAAACGTCTACCAACCACCCCGAGGATTTCTGTTGTCTCGCTGAGTACGATGCTTTGTGAGTGCTGTCTTTCGATCGTCGCTATGCTTGCGTCCACCTCGGATTCGACGTACCGCGCAAAGAGCCATAGCCCAATTGCAAACAGTACGGCAATGCCGCAGACCGCAAGCAAGATGCGGCTCACTAGCTTGGTCTTTGCGACGCTACGGGACTGCATACTGCAATGATTCCTCAAGTTTGAAGGTCTATGTCGGTCGGCCGATCTTGGGCTGAAGGCCTCAGGACTAGAAGCGCTTCAGCACGTATTTTCAGTATTTGTCGTCCTGTCGCCAGGCTCCATTTGCCCTAAAGCCCGGATCCGCGGATTGATCGCAGTCACACTTACGCTCCTCCACGCCATCGGCGTTCGCAAATCCGGTTGCGGTGAAGTAAGACAGCGTGCCGTCAATTACTAGGTCCTCTCTTTGGGGAGCGTAGGGAAACGTTACGTTTCCGATCCTGTTTCTTCCCATCACGATCGTCCCCGTTTTACTGCCCTTGGCTACACGAAGTGAGAACGAGCCAACCAGAGCTTCTCGTTCGAATGCCTGATTACCGTCATCAAGCGTCACTTTGCCTTGCCCAACGAATGTTTCCTTCTTTCCCCAATGCCAATCCTTGGAGGATTTCATTCGCACCCGATACCGCTTCCCGTAGAAGTCGCATTGGCCAATTGGCATTTCCAGGTTCATGGAGAAACCTTGATTTGTCACGCCAATGCCACGGTTTGAGTATCCGAATTGGCCCAGCTGAATCGAGCCCTTCCAGTAGTTCAATCCAAGAGGATCAATCGACGCAAGTGCGTTTCCGCCCGAGTATCCGTACGTACTAGTCCCACCCCCCAGCCCAATCGGATCACTCTCAACGTACCGGCCTGTGGCTGGCTCATAGTCCCGGAAGTAGTTGTAGTGGAGTCCCGATTCCGCATCGTAATACTGCCCCGGATAGCGCAGGTTCAAGGTGTAGGTGAACGCATCCCCATCCGGATTGCCATTGGGCAGGTGCTCGCCGAACGCGCTCGGCGTCAGGTCCCAGCGCCACAGGATCGTGTTCTCGGTCGGGTGCACCACCGCCCGCGGGGTGCCCAGGTGGTCGGTCTCGACAAACTGGCGTGTCGTCCAGCCACACGTATTCCTTCACCGCGGCGCCGGCCAGCGTGTACTCGCCCAGCAGGTGGCCGGCGCTGTCGTACACATACTGCCGGCTGTTGGCCGGGGTCACCGCATCGGTCTTGAGCACGCGCTGGCCCAGGCCGTTGTAGCGGTAGCTGGCCTTGAGCTTGTTCTTGACCCGCACCTCGCGCAGCCGGTTGCGGTTGTCAACGGCAAAGTTAGTCCTCTCGACTTGCCCGTTGATTCCGCACGAAAACGAATGGAACTGCCCACGGGACGAGTATCACTAGCACCGAAATGTATAAGTAGGTCCCAGCGCCTATTGTTGAAAGCCACCCCCATAGTAACGCCAAGCCAGTGGCCAATATTAAGAGTGCCAGAGCCTTGCGCTCTTTGATCTTGTCGATGCTGACCACAATACAAAACAAATGCGAAATCATTGCCCCAATTCCGAGGACGGTCACTAGCATGCTGCCACTGGCCATTGCGATGCCTGGGAACAACGAAACCACAAGCATTGTTGCAGTAACTCGAAGTCGATTCACGGCGTACACCCACAGCTCTTGGATTGGTCGCCGAAAAAACTATCTGGCAAGTTGCCACTGGTGTACCAGCGCCAAGCATCACCCGTCTTGGCGACTAGCGATGCGTATTCAGAGGGTTTCCATGCAAACGTCTCTTCGACGACATGTCCCATGACATCGAAAAACTTGGGATTATCGCCCCATTCTTGGAAGCCAATGTGAGACGGTGATGTTGAGTCTTGAAGAGTGTGAAGTGCCATAGAGAACTCCCAAAGCGACTCTGCATCCTTTCCTCGCCGGCGATTGAATATCGCCATCTCTAACTGCTTTCGCACAAATTCCTCGGCTTGCTTTATTGCGGCACATGCACTTTGTCCCTTGTTCCTCATGCCGTGGCGATAAGCATATTTACCCGTCTGGAATTGAGCGCTATCAGCGTACTCTTGGGCCCACAACAAGTTATTCATTAATTCAGGCGAGACATGGATATTTCGCCGGATGACGTCCTGATGCGTGGCAAATGGCGCGATGCTGGGCCAAAGTCCATTGGTATCGCGCGAACCCAGCGGATTGCCAAGAACATAACCGTAGGTGCTCGCTCCCCCCGCCAGTCCAATCGGATCACTCTCGATGTACCGCCCCGTTGCCGGCTCATAATCCCGGAAGTAGTTGTAATGCAGCCCACTCTCGGCATCAAAGTACTGCCCCGGATAGCGCAGGTTCAAGGTGTAGGTAAACGCATCCCCATCCGGATTGCCATTGGGCAGGTGCTCGCCAAACGCCGTCGGCGTCAGGTCCCAGCGCCACAGGATCGTGTTCTCGGTCGGGTGCACCACCGCCCGCGGCGTGCCCAGGTGGTCGGTCTCGACATACTGGTAGGTGCTGCCGTCGAAGTTGCCGAGGATGGCAATGAGCGTGTCGTCCAGCCAGACGTATTCCTTCACTGACCTGCCCCCTCTCGCCGTACCAGTGATTACTGATAAAGCCCGGGGTTGAAGATTACAGCGTCTTCGGCTTGTTGTGCTCGGTGGTTGGCGGCGAACTTGGCCGGTGGAATGCGTCCACAGCTGCTGTGCGGACGAACCTCGTTGTAGTCGCGTCGCCATTCGGTGATCACTTCCCGAGCCTGTGCCAGCGACGTGAACCAGTGCTCGTTGAGGCACTCGTCGCGGAACTTGCCGTTGAAGCTCTCGATGTAGCCGTTCTGCATCGGCTTGCCCGGCTCGATCAGTAGATGCTCGACGCCATTGCGCTGCGACCAGGCAATGAAAGCCCGACTGGTGAACTCCGGGCCGTTGTCGGTGCGCACGGCGCGGGGATAGCCGCGGAAGCGGGCGATCTGGTCCAGCACGCGGACCACATAGGCGCCACTGATGCCGTGGTCGACGACGATATCCACGCATTCGTGGGTGAAATCGTCGGCGATGGTCAGGCTCTTCAGCCGGCGACCGTTGGCCAGGGCGTCGCTGACGAAGTCCATGCTCAGCACTTCGTTGGGCTGATAAGCCGGCACCAGCTTCTGGCGCAGAGCCGCAGGGAATTTGACCTTCTTGCGCCGGCGCACGGCCAGCTTCGCGCCCTGGTACAGGCGATAGATCTTCTTGTGGTTCACGTTGGGAAACTCCTGGTCGAGCAAGTCGTGCAGGCGGCGATAGCCGAAGCGGCGGCGTGCCTGCGCCAGTTCCACCAGCCGTGCAGACAGCGCCTGCGTGGCCGGCGTCGGCACCGGCTCATGGCGGAAGGCATCGCGGGACAGCCCCGCAAGGCGGCAAGCCCGGCGCTCGCTCAACGTGGTGAGTTCGAGCATGCGCCGGATTGCCTCGCGCTTGCGATGCGGGGCTAGCGTTTTACCCCGAAGCCGATCTTCAGCGCCTCGATGTCCAGGTGCGCCTCGGCCAACAGCCGCTTCAGGCGGCCGTTCTCCTGCTCCAGTTCCTTCAGGCGCTTGGCGTCTTCGGCTTCCATGCCGCCGTACTTGGCCCGCCAGCCGTAGAAGCTGGCCGGGCTGAAGCCGTGCTGGCGAGCCAACTCGGCTACGGCCATCCCCGCCTCTGCCTGCTTGATGAATCCGATGATCTGCTCGGTGGTGAATCGGTTCTTCTTCATGTCCGTCCTCGTGGGTTGACGGACTTTACAGCGTCAGGTGGTATGGCTCAGAGGGGGCAGGTCATCAGGTCCCAACGCCACAGGATCGTGTTCTCGGTCGGATGCACCACCGCCCGCGGCGTGCCCAGGTGGTC
>JAPLGY010000602.1 GCA_026389955.1 Caldilinea sp.
GACGGCCAGCTCAGCCTGAGCACCGCACGCTGTCTGGGTTCGTGCGGGCTGGCCCCGGTCCTGGTGCTCGACGGCGAAGTGCTGGCGCGCGAGACACCGCAAGGAACAGTCGACCGTGTACGGCAACGTCTTTACGGGGCTGCCCGGCCCGCCGAGGCCCTCCCTGCCACCAATGGAGGCATCCATGAACCGATCTGACCTGGAAGCGATGGCCCAGCGCGAGCTGGAACACCAACGCACCTTTCGTTGTCGCGTCCTGTGCTGTGCCAGCACCCCGTGTCTTTCCTCGGGGGGCACAGCAGTCTACGATGCCATCCAGGCTGAACTCAAAGCCGGCCATCTGGAGGCCGAGGTGCAGGCTGTCGCCACGGGCTGTATGGGCCCTTGCAGCCGCGGCCCACTGGTCACCGTCCAGAGCGCAGCAGGCGACGAATTCATCTACGAGCAGGTCACCCCCGAACACGGGCGGCAGATCGTCGCCCACCACGCCCAGCCCGCCCAGGCCCAGCCAGCCCCGGCCCAGGTGCTGCCCGGCGACCTGCCCTTTTTTGCCAAGCAGCAGAAGGTCGTGCTCGCCAACAGCGGGCTGATCGACCCGGAACGGCTTGAGGAGTCTGTGGCGCGCGGCGGCTACGCCGCCATGGCCTATGCGCTGCGCGAGATGACCCCAGAAGCAGTCTGCCGCGAGATCATCGACAGTGGACTGCGCGGGCGAGGCGGCGCCGGCTACCCCACCGGCCTCAAGTGGGATATGGTGCGCAAGGCGCACGGCGACAAGAAGTATGTCGTCGCCAACGGCGACGAGGGGGACCCGGGCGCCTATATGGACCGCACCCTCATGGAGTCAGACCCCCACCGGGTGCTCGAAGGCATGGCCATCGCCGGCTATGCGGTCGGCGCCGACCAAGGCTTCCTCTACGTGCGCGGCGAATACCCGATCGCGGCCAAACGGCTCGAGCGCGCTATCCGGGCCGCCGAACGGCGCGGCCTGCTCGGCAGCCGCGTGCTCGAAAGCAATTTCAACTTCCGGATCGATGTGCGCATCGGGGCCGGTGCCTTTGTCTGTGGCGAGGAGACTGCGCTGATGGCCTCGATCATGGGCCTGCGCGGCCAGCCCACCCCGCGCCCCCCCTACCCTGCCCAAAGCGGGCTGTGGGGCAAGCCGACGCTGATCAACAATGTCGAAACCTACGGCAGCATCGCCCCGATTCTCCAAAACGGCGCCCACTGGTTCGCCTCGATCGGCACCGAACGCAGCAAAGGCACCAAAATCTTCGCCCTGGCCGGCAAGGTCGCCAACACCGGCTTGATCGAAGTCCCAATGGGCATCAGCCTGCGCGAGATCGTCTACGCCATCGGCGGCGGCATCCCCGACGGGCTGGCCTTCAAGGCCGCCCAGACCGGCGGCCCCTCGGGCGGCTGCATCCCCGCCGAACACCTCGATACCCCCATGGACTACGAAAGTCTCAAGGCGCTCGGCTCAATCATGGGCTCGGGGGGGCTGATCGTGATGGACGAACACTCGTGCATGGTCGACGTCGCCAAATTTTTTATGGAGTTCTGCATGGACGAGAGCTGCGGCAAATGTGTGCCCTGCCGGGTCGGCACAGTCCAGATGCACCGGCTGCTCCAGCGGATCACCCAAGGCAGCGCGACCGCCCAGGATCTGGAAATGCTCCAAGAGCTCTGTGTCATGGTCAAAGAGACCAGCCTGTGCGGGCTGGGCCAATCTGCCCCCAACCCTGTCCAGAGCACCCTCCACTATTTTCTGCACGAGTACGAGGAGCATATCCGCCACCGTCGCTGCCCCGCCGGCGTCTGCACACTGAACCAGATCCCCGTGACCGAGTTGCTCAGGAGCGAAGCGTTATGACAGTCGTAACCTTGACGATCAACGATGAGCTGGTCAGCGCACAAGAAGGCGAGACGCTGCTGGCTGTTTTGCGCGAGCGTGGGGTGGATATCCCCACCCTCTGCCACCTCGACGGGCTCAGCGAACGCGGCGGCTGCCGACTCTGCATGGTCGAACTCGCCGGCAGCCAAAAGCTGCAAGCCGCCTGTGTCACCCAGGTCCAGGAAGGAATGGTCGTCCACAGCCACAGCGAGCGGCTGGTCAAGTACCGCAAGATGATCCTGGAACTGCTCTTCTCCGAACGCAACCACGTCTGCGCCGTCTGTGTGATGAACGGCAACTGCGAGCTGCAGTGGGAAGCCGCCAAACTGGGGATGGACCACGTACGCTACGAGTATCTGCACCCAGAGCTCAGCCTGGACGCCAGCCACGACCGCTTCGTGCTCGACCACAACCGCTGCATTCTCTGCAGCCGCTGCGTGCGGGTCTGCGACGAGATCGAGGGCGCCCATGTCTGGGATGTGATGGGGCGCGGGGCCAACAGCCGTGTGATCATCGACCTCAACCAACCCTGGGGCTCCAGCCAAAGCTGCACCGCATGCGGCAAATGTGTCCAGGTCTGCCCCACCGGCGCCCTCTTCACCAAAGGCTCGACCGTCGCCGAGATGGAAAAACAACACAATTTTCTGCGTTGGATCCTCGACGGCCGCGAGAAAAAAGTCTGGTCCTATGAAAAAAATGGGAAGTAGGCCAAGATGAACAAGATCAAATTTGCAACTGCCTGGCTCGGCGGCTGCTCAGGCTGCCACATGAGCTTTCTGGATCTGGACGAAAAGTTGATCGAGCTGGCCAACAAAATTGAGCTGGTCTACAGCCCGATCGCCGACGTCAAAGAGTTCCCCGAAGGGGTCGACGTCACCCTGGTGGAAGGGGCTGTGGCCAACCTGGACAACCTCCGCCTGGCCCAACAGATTCGCGCCCGCAGCCGACGGGTGGTCAGCTTCGGCGACTGCGCTGTCACCGGCAATGTGCCCAGCCTGCGCAACACCCTGGGCGTCGACGATCTGCTCACCGCAGTCTACCAGGAAGGACCCGGCCGGCACCCCACCGGCGGCGGAGAGATTTTGCCCCGCCTGCTGCCCAAGGTGCTCCCCCTCCACCAGGTGATCCACGTCGATGCTTTCCTGCCTGGCTGCCCGCCCGACACCGAACGGATCTGGGCCGCCGTCAGCGCCCTGCTGGCGGACGAACCTCTCCTCCTCGAACCCGCCAGACGAACTTTTGGTTGATCGGAGCTGCATGATGTCCAAAACGATTGTGATCGACCCTGTCACCCGCATCGAAGGCCATGCCAAGATCACCCTCCACCTGGACGACCAGGGCCAGGTCGAGGATGCCCGCTTTCATGTCACCGAATTCCGCGGCTTCGAAAAATTCTGCGAGGGGCGCAGCTTCTCGGAAATGCCCGGCATCACCGCCCGCATCTGCGGCATCTGCCCGGTCAGCCACCTGATGGCCTCCGCCAAAGCTGGCGATGCCATCCTGGGTGTCGCCATTCCCCCCACCGCCGCCCGTCTGCGCCGACTGATGAACTGGGCCCAGCTCGTCCAGAGCCATGCCCTCAGCTTTTTCCACCTCAGTGCCCCCGATCTGCTGCTGGGCATGGAGAGCGACCCGGCCAGACGCAACCTCATGGGCCTGATCGACCGCTACCCCGACGTGGCACGCAACGGCATCCGCCTGCGCGGACCGTCCCAGGAGGAGTGCGCGACCCCCTCAGCCAAGAAAACCGCAGCCAGATCCAGCAGATGCTGCCCGAAGCCCTGACGATCACCGAGCAGGCTCTGGATCTGCTGCGCGGCACAGCAGACACCTACCGCGACGAAGAAGCCCTGTACGGCAACTTCCCCAGCCTCTATCTGGGGCTGGTCACTCCAGAAGGCGGCCTGGAACACTACGACGGGCTGCTGCGCGTCGTCGACAGCGACGGCACTGTCCTGGAACCCGGGCTGCCCCTCCCCCGCTACCGTGAAATCATCGGCGAAGCCGTCGAACCCTGGAGCTATCTCAAGTTCCCTTTCTACCGGCCCGCAGCCGCACGCGCCGCCCACGGGCAGGCCGCCGAAACCCAGTATGCAGCCGGCATGTACCGCGTCGGCCCGCTGGCTCGGCTCAATGTCTGCACTTTCGCAGGCACCCCACGCGCCGAGGCCGAGCTGCGCGAGTTCCGCCGACTCGCCCCACGCGGCCGCCCAGTCTCCAACAGCTTCCATTTCCACTACGCACGTCTGATCGAGATCCTCCACTCGCTGGAACGTATCGCCGAAACGCTCGACGACCCTTCCATCACCGACCCACGCGTCCGCGCCCACGCAGAAGTCAACCACCTGGTCGGCGTCGGCGTCAGCGAAGCCCCGCGCGGAACCCTCTTTCACGAGTACCAGGTCGACAGCAACGGGATTTTACAGCGGGTAAACCTGATCATCGCCACCGGCCAGAACAACCTGGCCATGAACCGCACCGTCAAACAGATCGCCCAACACCACATCCAGGGAGGTAAGGTGACCGAGGGCATCCTCAACCGCATCGAACATGGCATCCGTCTCTATGACCCCTGCCTCAGCTGTTCCACCCATGCGGTCGGGCAGATGCCCTTGCAGGTCGAAATTTTTGACTCGGCTGGCCACCTGGTCGACCGCCTGGCACGCAACTGAATGAAGCCCACCCTGCCCGCAGCCCCAGTCTGGGTGATCGGAATCGGCAACACCCTGCGTCGCGATGACGGTGCAGGGTGGCTGCTGGCCCAGGCGCTGGTCATCTTCGTCGACGCCAGCACCGCTGTCTCCAGCCCCCACTTCACCCCCCTCTCCCCAGGAACCGTCGCCGACAGCAGCCACGGCTTGACCCCGGCCGGCCTGCTCACCCTCCTGCAGCGCCTCTATGCCCTCCAGCCGGCCGCCTGGCTGCTGCAAACCCCCGGCCAGGAGTTCGGCCACGGCGAAGGGTTGAGCGAAAACGCCCGCCAGGCCCAGCAAGCGGCCCCAGCACTGGCCGCCTGCTGTCTCGCGACCCATCAGGCCCAAACAGATCGCCCCCCCCACCCCATTTGCGAAGTCTCTCCAATTGGACTATAAATTCCATATTCTGGACGCTGAAAACCAACCTGACACCATGAGCTTTCCATCCATCCAGCCCGCTCCGTCCCACAGAGAACTGAGCGGCCCACAAGAGCACGAAACCTGGAGCTACCGCCGGCTGATTGGCCTGTGGCTGGCCCTGCTGGCCATCCCGCTGCTGGCAGTGGGGCTTTTTGCCGTGCTGCAGCCGGTCCAGGTCCTTCCCCGTATCGGGCTGGCTCCCGGCTTCCTCTGGAGCGACCTGAACGGCCAGACATTCAGCAGCGAACTGCTGCGGGGCAAGCTGGTCGTCTACAACTTTACCAGCGCCACCTGCACCGCTCCCTGTCTGGATACCTCGGCGGCTATGCAGCAGCTGCAAGACCGGATCGACACACTCGACACCGGCGGCCTGCCGGTCACCCTGGTCACCGTCCTGCTCGACGGCACAGAAAGCGACCCCGCTCTGCTGCGCACCTATGCAGCCCGCTGGAAGGCCGACCCAGAACGCTGGCGGTTTGTCACAGCCCCAGCCGACCGGCTCAAACAGGGGGTGGGCGGCGGATTTGGCCTCTACTACACAGCAACCGCTGCCGGAGAGGTGACGTTTGCCCCGCTGACCGTGCTGGTCGACGGCAACGGCATCCTGCGCGCCCAGTACAAACGGACACTGCCCGATCTGGCCTTTGTCGAACGGGATCTCGGCTTGATCGCCGCAGAGGTGCGCAACAGCAGCGGCGCCGGCGGGCTTGTCTACGAAGCCGCCCACCTCTTCGCCTGCTATGCAAGCTACTGAGCCACAGATGGCCGCACAGCCGATCGACAGATTGCCCACACCGCCCCGCCGCAAAAAGCGCCTGCTGGGCGGGCTGCTGCTGGGCGGGCTGCTGCTGGGCGGGCGGGCAGCCTGGCCCTGGCTGCAGGCTGCACCCCAGCATGCGGTCCTTCTCAATGCCCGCCAGCCGATCGCCGAGTTCAGGCTCGACTCCACCCTGGGCCACCCGCTGTCGTTGAGCCAGTTGGGCGAGCGCTACACGCTCTTTTACTTTGGCTACACAACCTGCCCGGACATCTGCCCAACCACGCTGGCCGACCTGAGCCAGGCACAGAGGCTGCTGGGAGAACAGGCCCAAAAGCTGCAGATGGTCTTTGTCACCGTCGACCCCGAACGCGACACGGTGGAGCGGCTGCGCGACTACCTGGCCTACTTTGGCCCTGAATGGATCGGGCTGGCAGGCCCCCCCGCTGCCACCGCAAACGTGGCCAGCCAGTTTGGGGTGGTCTATCAAAAACAGCCAGCCCGCGGCAGCGCCACCGAGTACCTGATCGACCACAGCAGCGTCGTCGTGCTGCTCGACCCGCAGCACCGACCCCTGCTCCTGTTTCCCTATGGGGTCAGCGGCGAGCAGATCGCCATGGCTGAAAATACCCAGTTTGAACGGCGAAAGGAGACTTGAATGCGCAAAGAACCCGATACCCCCCAGGGCACGGTGGTGCTGATTTCGATCTTTTTGATCTTGACCGTTGCCTTGTGGTTTAACACCTACTTGATCGTGTTGTCCAGAGGAGCAAACTGATGAGCGAACAGATAAGCGAACCGGGCTCTGCCCAGCTTCCTGCCGGGGATGCCCACAGCCCGCAGGACGCAGAACAGGCCGAGACGCTGCACATCGAAAAATGGGAAGGGATCTGGATTCGAGTTGCCCTCGGGATGACAGCTGTCTTCATCCTCGCCATTACGGTCGCTGCGCTCTCTTTCGGCATCTCGGTGCCCGGCGTCACCGCCCGCATCTCCCCAGCCGAGCTGAACGATCCAGAGAACCCCTTCGCCACCCCTGGGCTGCGCGAGCTGGCCCCAGGCAAGTACGAGGTCTATATGGTGGCCCAGACCTGGAACTTTCTGCCCGACCGTCTCGAAGTGCCAGCCGGCGCCGAGGTGACCTTCTACGTGACCGCACGCGATGTGGTGCACGGCATCAAGATCGCCGGGACCAATGTCAACATGATGGCGCTGCCCGGCCAGGTCTCCACACTCAAGGCGACCTTTGAGAAACCCGGTGTCTACAACTACATTTGCCACGAGTACTGCGGCTACGTCGCCGGCGCGCCGATCGGCCACCACACCATGTATGGCCAGCTGGTAGTGACTGAGGCGGCCGAAACAGCCCAGGCTCTGACCGAGTAACCCAGAGAGGAAGCAAGCCATGTCTGTACAAACATACACCGGGCCCATCGCGCCGGCCCGCCCTGTCTCCCCGCCGCTGACCGCGCAGCATCTCCACCTGGCAGACCGTGTGGCCGGCTGGAACATCGCCGTCGGCGTGCTTGCCCTGTCGATCGGCGCCCTCTTCGGCGTCTTCCAGGGGCTCGAACACGCCAAAGTGCTCGACATCTACCCCTGGCTGCAGCCAGTCATCAAGACCTACTACCAGGGGCTGACCCTGCACGGCGCCCTCAACGCCGTGGTCTGGACCACCTTCTTTATTTGCGGCTTTTTCATGTTCGCCTTTGTGCGCAGCCTCAACCGCCCGTATCTCTACCCAAAGTTGAACGTGATCGCCTTCGTCGTCATGCTGATCGGGCTGCTCACCGCTGCCGTGCCGATGCTGATGAACAACGCCACAGTCCTCTATACCTTCTACCCACCCATGCTGGCCGACTGGGCCTTTTATGCCGGGCTCACACTGTTGGTGATCGGCTCCTGGATCGTCGGCTACAGCATGTACTTCACCTACTACGCCTGGCGCAAAGAAAACCCCGACCGCCGCGCCCCTTTCATCGCCCTGGCCGCCACCATCACGATGGTGCTCTGGCAGATCGCCACCTTGGGCGTCGCCGGCGAAATTCTCTTCCAGCTGCTGCCCAACGCCCTGGCCCCGGTGCTGGGCTTCCCAGCCCCCGGTCTCGACCCGCTGCTCAACCGCACCCTCTTCTGGTGGTTCGGCCATCCGCTGGTCTACTTCTGGCTGCTGCCCGCCTACATCTCCTGGTACGCCATGCTGCCCGCCCAGACCCACGGCAAAATGTTCAGCGAACCGCTGGCCCGCCTGGTCTTCTGGCTCTTCCTGCTCTTCAGCACCCCGGTCGGCTTCCACCACCAGTACGCAGACCCTGGCATCCCGGAGATCTGGAAATATATCCACATGATCTTCACCTTTGGCGTCGGGTTCCCAAGCCTGTTGACCGCCTTCACTGTAGTCGCCTCGCTCGAGATCGGAGCCCGCGCCCGCGGCGGCAAAGGCTATCTCGCCTGGATCGGCCGGCTCAACTGGGGAGATCCTTCCTATGCAGCCCAGAACCTGGCGATGATCCTCTTTATCTTTGGCGGCATCGGCGGCATGATCAATGCCTCTTACAACGTCAATCTGGCGGTCCACAACACCACCTGGGTGCCCGGCCATTTTCATCTGACCGTCGGCTCGGCCAGCACGCTGACCTTTTTCGGCATCCTCTACTGGATGGTCCCCCGTCTGACCGGCCACAAGCTCTTTACCCCGCTGTTGGCCCGGGTCCAGGCCTGGACCTGGTTCTTTGGCATGCTCCTCTTCAGCAACGCCTACCACACGCTCGGCCTGCTCTTCAGTGTGCCACGGCGCACGGCCTTGGGCAGCGCCCCCTACTACGACAGCCAGTGGAATCCACAAATGATCGAGTCGGTGCTCGGCATCGCCCTCCTGACCGTCAGCGCCACCCTCTTTTTCGCCATCATGCTCTTTACACTGGTCGTACCGCGCAAACTCGACAAGCCCGTCGACATGCCCGTCGCCCAGCCGCTCAACCCCAAACCAGCCCCGCAGTGGCTGGACACCTGGTGGCCTTGGCTCAACGGCGCCATCGCCCTGGTGCTCCTCTCCTATGGCCCCATGCTCTACCAGCTGATCCGCGACGCCAAATTCTGGTCGCAAGGCATCCGGGTCTGGTAGCCCCACCCCAGCGGAGTGGCCATAAGCTGGCCACTCCGCTGGGCCCTCTGGCGCCGCCGCAAAAGCCACGGGGCAGGTTCAATCGATCCCCGAGCGATCCCCGAGCAGAGCCCCTTCCTCCCTGAAAAGACGGAGGATCGCTACCCGCCGATTCGCAAAATCAGCGCCGACTTCGCCCCCAAACCGACGGTTACCTTGCCCTCTAGGGCGGCCCAGTCAGGGGTCTGCCGCTTCAGGGTATTGATCCCCTGCAGAATTTCTTCGATGCCTTCTTCGCCGCCCACAAACATCATGTAAGGGCCTGGCATAGACATAAACATTACCGTCAGCAGACGCACGTCTTCCAGCGCGAATTGCTCGCGTCGCCACTTGCTCCCCCAGCTGGGCCACCAAAAGGTATCGTGCGAGTCGATGTGGTGGGCGGTCATCGCGCCGCGAGGCAGGAAGGCGTCGCGGTCCTGGATCCAGCGCGCCACACCTTTGGCGCTTTTGACCCCCCAGGGCCTGGCTTTGCTGGGGTGCATGATGGCAGTGACCAACCACTGCTCATCGTAGTTGTAGTTCAAGTCCATCGAACGGCGCAGCAGAATCCCCGATGGCTCGGTGTACATCAACGATTCAGGGTTGAGCGATTTCAGAGCCGGGCGCAACTGCTCGAAAAGGGGTACGCAGGCCAGCGCCGACATGCCAGCGCGATGGCGGGCCCACTCGGCCCAGTTGGGAAAATCGTTGTAGGTAGGGGCATCAAAACGAAAGCCATCAATCTGCAAATCCGAAAGTAAAAATTGCATGGCCTCGATGAAGTAGCTCTGCCATTCAGGGTTGCGGGCATCAAAAGCCTTGGTGTAAATTCCTGCCACCTGACCATACGAATCTCGAAAAAACCAGTCGGGGTGCTCGGCAATCAAAGGCGAGACCGCAGGACTTCCTGCTTTCCAGTAAGGTTCAAAGTCCAGGATGTGGCGAGACCAGGCGATCAGATAGTTGCTCCATTCTCCCACTTCGGCAGAAAAGCTGTCCGAGGTTTGCGCGCCCACCAGATGGGCATAAGGCCCCGATCTCACCCCGTCGGCGGCAGCACCGATGGACTCTTGATCCAACACCCCGTGCAGCAGTACATCCAAGATGATGCGAATGCCCAGCCGGTGACACTCTGTCACCAGCACCTTCATCTGCTCACGGTCGCCAAAAGAGGTGGCAATGTCCCAGTAGTCGTGTACATTGTAGCTGGGATACGGCTGGCGGGGCATCAGTTGGATCACATTGAAGCCCAGCGCGACAATGCGGGGCAGATCGGCGGTCAGGTCAGAGAGCTCGGGATAGGGCTGATACCGGTGGTTGGGGTAAAAGACCGAAAAGCCAACTTGGGCTTCCCAGATGCTGGCCGCTCCAATCCAGGTGGGCGGGTTGCACGGTGTGGTCTGCCCGCTCAGACGCAGCCAGCTCTGGAAGGTCTCGGCAAAGGCAGTGAAGCCAGGAACCCGCAGGTCAAGGTCGCAGAGATCCAGGCTGGTCTCCCCCATCCGGCTGAGGTCACCCGAAAAGTTGGTAGCCAACTCGAGCACAAGCGATCGAGCTGTTTCGCTCTTGATGCGAATATCGCTGACCTCCAGTTCCTGCCTGACCCACACCGCCACATTCCGTTCTGCACTGCCCAGATGAAGAAGGGCACTCGAACCGCGCAACCCCCCCACGGGCGAGATGCCCGTCCAGCTTGTCACCTCCCCCAGTGCCACGTCGCGGTGCAGACCGTTGCCAGGGGCATTGAGCTGCCAGGTGCCCGAAGGTACCCCCAGGGTGGTGGAAAAGGTCAGGTTGCGAATCAGCAAGGTAGCGCTGGGTTCCCCGCACAAGGTCAGCCGGACCGTCATCGCAGGACCGTG
>JAPLGY010000641.1 GCA_026389955.1 Caldilinea sp.
GCGGAGAGTGCTGCAAGTGGGCTCATCCCGGTCGAGTTCAGCCAGCCTGAGCAAGGGGCGCCGCCCCCTGAGGTCTTGACCGTGCGCGTGTTGGCGGCTGACTTTGAGGAGGAGACCCTCTGTTGGGAGCGGACGCTCACGGTGTGGGCGGACCGGGATTCTGACCCGGCTGTTTTTTTGCTCAAAAGTGGCAGTTTGGGCGCCAAGCGGATTGCGATCGATTTTTACCACAAAGCGCGGCTGGTGGGCAGCGTCTCTTTGCAGACCGAAGTTGTCCAGCAGGCTGGCACCGGTGCCAGTGCGGCTGTGGCGCGCGGGGGGGAGAACCTGCCCGAATTTGCCCGTTTTGAGCGCCAGCCTCCGCCGCCCGCCGACCTGCATCTGCGTGTCGTTAAAAAAGCCCAAGAGAACACGCTGGCTTTCTGGCTCGACTCTCCGCGGGCCGACGTGCCCTATCGCTGGCAGTTTATGGGGGAGACCGAGCTCACCGACAAGGACCCGCTCGCCTTTTTGGCCCGGGAGCTGGCGCCGCTCACCGAACTGGTTCGGCTGCTGGCGAGCGACCTGACCGCAGCGGAGCAGGCCCAAAGCGCCCTGCAGCTCGCCACACTGGCGGAAGGGCTGTTTGAGCAGCTCTTGCCCGAGCCGCTGCGTGAAGCCTATTTTGCCCAGATTGTGCCCCTCCACGAGGCGGGGGTCATCCGCACGCTGCTGATCACCAGCGACGAGCCGTGGATTCCTTGGGAGCTGCTCAAGCCGTATCATTACAACGTGCATTCTGGCCAGGAGTACAGCGACGACTTCTGGGCGACCCGGTTTCGGCTGGCCCGCTGGCTGGCGGGGCGTGGGCCGCTGGCCCGGCTCATTGTCGACACAGCGGCTCTGGTCTTTCCCGAGGTGGGGTTGCCCGCCATGGCCGCCGAGCGCCGCTTTTTTGACACCTTGTCCGCCCAGCGCAGAGTACAGCTGGCTGGCCCGCTGCAGCTGCGCCAGGAAGTGCTCGATCTGTTCATGGCTGGCGGCTACCAGGTGATGCACATCGCCACGCACGGCCAGTTCAACAGCGAAGATGCTGACCGGTCCGTGCTCGAGCTGGCCGACGCCCCGCTCTATCCGGGGGACCTGCGCGGCAGCCAGCTGCGCGGCATGCGCCGTGCCATGCCGCTGGTTTTTCTCAACGCCTGCGATGGGGGGCGCGCCAATTTCAGCCTGACAGGGCTGGGGGGCTGGGCCGATAAGCTTTTCCGGGAGGCCAATGCCAGCGCTTTTGTCGGTGCCCTGTGGGAGGTACACGATGCGCTGGCAGTGGAATTTTCCACGCATTTTTACAGCCGGCTGGAGGCTGGGGATGTTTTGGGCGAGGCGATGCGGGCTGCACGTCTGCATGTGCGGGCGTTGGAACCGCACAACCCCACCTGGCTGGCGTACACGCTCTACGGCGACCCCAACGGCAGCGTCCAGGTCGGCTCCGCCTGAAAGGGGCGGCGCCCTGTTTTTGCAGCAATTCCCAGACAGAACAGACAGAACAGACAGAGGAGGCAGTTTCTATGTATGTCATCACCCCCCCAGCCGTCACAGCTGCCGAAAGCTGGGTGCGCCAGCGCGGCATCGTGCGTTACCCGGAACCAGCGGTCGAGGAGGTCGACCCACGTTTTGCCAAATACAGCCTGGGCAGCGCTGCGGTCGAGCTGATCGCCACCGGCGGGCGCTGGTGTGAGGGGCCGGTCTGGTTTGGAGACGGCCGCTATCTGCTGTGGAGCGACATTCCCAACAACCGAATATTGCGTTGGGACGAGGAGAGCGGTGCGGTCAGCCTTTTCCGCAGCCCTTCGCACTTTGCCAACGGCAACACGCGGGACCGCCAGGGGCGGCTGGTGACCTGCGAACATGACAGCCGTCGCGTCACCCGCACCGAATATGACGGCCAGATCACCGTTTTGATGGACCGCTTCGAGGGGCGTCGGCTCAACGCGCCCAACGACGTCGTGGTCAAGTCGGACGGGTCGATCTGGTTCACCGACCCTGGCTATGGGCTGCTCAAGAATTACGAAGGGCATGTGGCTCCCTTTGAGCTGCCGCGCAACGTCTATCGCATCGACCCGGTGAGCGGGGAAGCGACGGTTGTTGCGGAAGATTTTGATCGCCCCAACGGGCTCTGTTTTGCGCCGGACGAATCGCTTCTGTACATTGTGGACACCGGTGCTTCGCACACGCCCAACGGGCCGCGCCATATCCGGGTCTTCGATCTGGTCGACGGCGGCACGCGGCTGGCGAATGGGCGGCTTTTTGTCGACATGGCGCCGGGCCTGGCCGACGGCATCCGCTG
>JAPLGY010000233.1:0-9348 GCA_026389955.1 Caldilinea sp.
ACGATCCCAGCACCCCCCGCAGCCAACACCGTCGCCCGTCCCACCACGTCCGACAGCGCGCCCCCCAAAAACATTGCCGGCATTTCGATCAACGCAGCCAACGACCAGAGCGAGCTGATCGCTGTCTTGCTGTAGCCCTGGCTGGCCATATAGTTGGGCCACATCGACGTCGAAGCCACATGGGCCATGGTCCACAGCACAACCCCCATCAAAAACAACAGGGGCAACCCCAAAAGATGGCGGCCCTGGACAGCAACCCTGCTGCCGACACTTCTCTGCTCCAGCTTGACCTCCTGCAGCAGCAACGCTGTCGCCGCAGCCGCAAACAAAAGGCCGCTACAAACCTGATACATGGCGGCAAGCCCCAACGCATCTGCCAGCCGCCCCCCCACCAGCGCGCCGGCCGCAAAGGCCAGCGAACCCAGCCCGCGCGAAAACCCCATCTTGCGCCCTTTGCGCTCCGACCGCTCCAGCGTGTCCCCCATCAACGTCAGCCCCAACGTCGAAGTCCCTGCCATACAGAGGGCATCCAGCAGCCGCGCCGGCCAGGCAGCAAACACCCCAGTTGCACGGCTCAGCCACCAATAGGCACAGCCTACCCCCACGAGCGCGACAATATAGAGCAGCTTGCGCCGCCGCAGACGATCCGCCAACCACCCCCAGACCGGGCTGCCGGCCAACGTCACCAAAATCGTACTGGTCAGAATCAGGGAAATCAGCGCAAAGTCAGCGCCCAGTTCCTGCAGATAAAGTGTCAACAGGGGCAAATTGAACCCCATAGCCGCAAAGAGCAAGAGGTTGACCAGCGTCAAAACTCGGTAGTTGTTCATATACGGAATATGGAGCCGGTGCAGATACACCGGCTCCATGCTCACAATCTTTCAGGTTCATTGCTGAGCCCGCCTGGGCAGGCTCAGAAGCGAAAATCAGTTGGCGACCGGCTGCAGCTGACCGGTCACCATCAGCACGATCACGAACGGGTCGTTGTAGGTGCCGTTCTGGTAGACCGGGTCGCCGTCTTCCGGCCAGCCCGTGATGCGGATTGCCGGGGCCGGGTTGTTGCCGTAGCGTTCCCACAGCGGGATCTGCGGCAGCAATTCGTTGTAGGCCAGCGCCAGTTGGCTCACCACTGCCTTCTGCGCAGCCAGGTCGCTGCCGGCACCCGATTCGACGACCAGCGCACCCAGGTCTACTTCGCCCAGAGCGTCCGTCTGCTGTACCAACGGGAAGGAGATCCCAGCCTTGGCGGTATCGCCGACGCCCGAAATCGCCTGGTTGTACGGGGTGCGCAGGTTGAAGTTGAACGAGAAGTTCGGATGCGGGTTACCGGCACCCCAGGCGCGAATCGCCATCTGGAAGTTGCCATCCTGCACGTCGATGTCGTGCTGGGTGTAGGTGACGCCGCGGAAGGCAGTCTTGATGCCGAAGTCGGTCAACTGCTGGGCCAGGTTCTCGGCAGCAGCAGACCAGTCGGCAAACTCAGCCGGTGCCGTCAGCTCAAACTCCATCCGGTTGCCGTCGGCGTCCAGCCAGACATTGTCGCTGTCGCGCGACCAGCCCAACCCCAACAGAATTTCCTCGGCCTTGGCGCGATCGAACTCGTACTTGTTCAACTTCGCAGCCGTCTCGGCGTCGATCCAGTTGGCAGCCAGGTTGTCCGAGAAACCGGCCATGTGCACGACAGCACGGCCAGAGTCCGCCAGCGAAACCACACCGTTCTCGTTGCGGTCGATCGCGTAGGCCAGTGCCTGACGAACTTCCTTCTGGTCGAAGGGGGCTACCTTGTGGTTGAGGTAGAGAGCCGGGCCGTTGTAGTTGGGCGCACGGATGATGCGGTAGCCGAGGTCGATGTACTCGCGCTCGGTGGCCGGCGGGAAGCCATGCGTGGCATAGTCGACGTCTCCGGAGAGAACCAGCGGGGTCACCACCGGGGTCTCACAGTTGTAGTTGACCAGACGGTCAAACTTGACATTCTCAGCCATGAAAGAGTTCGGCACCTTGTTCAGGATCAGCTGAGACTCGGTGACGCTGGCCGGGTCAATCTTGTACGGACCCAGCACGACCATGTCGTCCGGGCGGAATTCGTTGAACTGGGCCAGCAGGTCTTTCCACTCCTGGTCCTGAACAGTCTTGCCAGCAGCCACCAGTTCGTTGACCTGGGCAGCCCACTCTCCGTAGACCGACGAGGCATGAATCGAGCTGTCACGCAACAAACGCCGTGGGGCCACGGTGGAAGGGCCGTTCAGCAGAAAATCGACCGTGGTGTCGTCTACTGCCACAACATCGGTCAGATGGTCAGCCCAGGGCGCAGTGTTGAGCAGGCGATAGATGGCGAAGGTATCCACCACATCCTTGGAGCTGTAGGCGCTGCCGTCGCTCCACACCGCACCGGAGGGCAGCACGACCCGCAGCGTCACATCGTCGACCCACTCCCACGACTGGCCAGCCATCGGCAGCCAGCTCTCATCTGCCCACATGTAATAGAACAGAGGCGGTTCCAGCAGCGCCTGATAAGGCGAGCCGCTGAAAATCCCATTGGTGACAAAGGTATTCCAGTGGCCTGCCGGCGGCACCGTGTACGGCCAGGCAATGTGCATCTCTCCCGCTGCCGGGGCTTCCGGCGCAGCAGCCTCTCCTGCCGGGGCTGCGGCCGGCGCAGCACAGGCGGAGACGAGCATCGCCAACACCATCAACAGCGCAAACCATTTTGTGTGCTTCATGCAATCTCTCCTTGATTCTGAACAATAAAAAACAGAAAACGGACCCTCTGGGACAAACTGGCGTACCTCTGGGACAGGGTGCACTCCTTTCCAGCGTTACCGCTGACCGAGGCGAATGGCAATGCCAAGCACCACAATGAACACAAGCGCTATGGAGACCGTAAACACTGTGATCATCTGTTCGGCACTGCCTGGCTGCACGGCAAAGAGAAGGGGCACCCCTCCCACCAGCAGCAGGCTGCCGATCAGCAGCCCTGCACGGGCAATCTCAGGGTTCATCGGCTAAACCAACAAGGAGACAGAGTCCAGCTTGCGCACCGGACAGGCCACCCGCCCCCCAACCTCGACCGGTTCCAGCGCCGGTACGGTGCGGTCACACTGCCCAGGGACGACGTAGGGACAGCGCGGGTGAAAAGAACAGCCCGGCGGCAACGCCAGCAGGCTCGGAATCTCGGCCCCGCGCAGTTCGATCTGCCGTTTGTGCTGCGCCAGTGCCGGGTCCGCTTCGGGCACCGCAGACAACAACGCCTGGGTGTAGGGATGGCGCGGGTCGGTGATCAGCCGCTGGGTCGGCCCATCTTCGACAATCCGCCCCAGATACATCACCGTGATCCGCCCTTCCCAGGCAAAATATTTGGCCAGCGCCAGGTCATGCGTGATAAAGAGAAAGGTGACATCGAATTCACGCTTGAGCCGCGACAGCATCGTCAAAATACTGACCCGGATCGAGACATCTACCATCGAGACAGCCTCGTCGGCGACAATAAATTTGGGGTCCACCGTCAGCGCGCGTGCAACAGCTACCCGCTGGCGCTGACCGCCACTCAACTGGTGCGGGTACTTGGCGATCACATCGCTCGCTGGCGTCAGATCGACAATCTCCAACAGTTCCAGCGCCCGCACCTCCGCTGCCGCCGAATTTTTGACTTTGCGGTGGCGCAACAGCGGCGCCGTCAGGATCTGACGGACCGTCTGGGTCGGATTCAAGGAAGAATAGGGGTCCTGGTGGATGATCTGGACCGTCTGGCGATAGCGCCGGTAGGCGTTGCTGTCCAGCTGACGAATGTTTTTGCCCTCAAAGAGCACTTCTCCCGCCGTCGCCTCCAACAACCCAGCCACCATGCGCCCAGTCGTGCTTTTGCCGCAGCCACTTTCGCCGACCAGGCAGACAGTCTCCCCCGGTTCGATCGCAAACGAAATCGCGTCGACTGCCGTCACCGTCTCACGCCCTTTGCCAAATTGTCGGGTCAGATTGCGCACTTCCAGGATCGGGGCCATCAAGAGACCCCCATTTCGCTGCCAATTCCATCGAGCACGTTGAGCGCTCCGCGGTGCAGCGGGTTGCGCTGCAGCTCCGCCTGCACCTCCCGCCAGTTCCAACAAGCGGCACTGTGCTCGGCCCCGACCTGCTCCAGCTCCGGCTCCTCCCGATAGCAGCGTTCGGTCGCAAACGCACAGCGCGGATGAAACTTGCAGCCGACAGGCAGCTTGACCAGGTCGGGCGGGGAACCAGGAATCGAAAAAAGCTGCTCAAAGCCCCCCGTCACAGTCGGCACTGCCCGAATCAGCCCCAGCGTGTACGGGTGGCGAGGGCGATAAAAAATATCGTCCGACGTGCCCAGTTCGACAATGCGGCCCGCATACATCGTCGCCACCCGATCAGCCAGCTCGGCGGCGATCGCCAGGTCGTGTGAGATAAAAATCATCGTAAAATGGTGTTCTTGTTTGAGCTGACGCAGCAGTTTGATGATCGTGCGCTGGGTGATGATGTCGAGAGCCGTCGTGGGTTCATCCAAAATCAGCACCTGCGGGTTGAGCAGCAGCGCGAAGGCCAGCAAGACCCGCTGCCGCATGCCGCCGCTCAGCTCGTGTGGATAGGCGTCGATCACCCGCTTGGGGTCGAGCTGGACAAACTCGAGCAGCTCGACCAGCCGACGGCGGATCGCCGGTTTGTCGTGCCACCCATGCGCCTGCGCGGTATCCAACGCCTGCGCCCACACTTTGAGCACGGGGTTGAAGGCATTCAGCGCCGCCTGGAAGACCATCGCACAGTCGCTCCAACGAAAGGCACGCATCTCGCTGCTCGACAGTGCGAGCACGTCCACCTCGCGGCCCTGGCGACGATAGGTGATCACCCCAGGCTCGATCCGGGCAGTTTCAGGCAGCAGACGCACAATCGCCAGCCCCAGGGTCGATTTTCCCGAGCCGCTCTCCCCAATCAGGGCCAGACTTTCGCCCGCGTGCAGGTCGACCGACACATTGCGCACAGCCTGGACTTTTCCACGGCGGGTCGCATAGGAAACATGGACGTTCTGCAGCGACAAGGGTGGCTTGTCAGAATGCCGGTCACTTGCCGGCCGGCCCACAGTGCTTTGCACCATACACACGGTCCTTCGTTTGGGTCTGAATTGCACCGACCTGTGCCGGCCCTGCGGGTCGGCATACAACCCTAGGCCATTGTGCGCAGCCGCGGGTTGAAGGCCAGTTCCAACGAACGTGTCATCGTAATGACCGAGAGCTGAAAAAGCGCGATCGCCAGAATCGGCATCATGATGCGCCACATGGCATCGCGGTAAAAGATGGCCCCCTGCGTCCAGGCCAGGCTGATCATGACCCCCCAGTTGCTGCTCGACACCGGCACCAGGCCGAGCAGCACCAGGCCCACCTGGGTGTAGACCGCCGCAGTCAGCGCCAGCGTGAAACTGATGACAATATAGGTCATCATGTTGGGCACGAGCTCGCGAAAGACAATATGCCCTGTGCCCAGGTCCAGCGCACGCGCAGCCTCGACAAAATCACGCTCCTTGAGCGAAAGCGCCTGCGAACGCACAGCCCGCAGCAGCGCCGGCCAGCTCAGCACCCCCAGAAACATCCCAAGCAACGTGAGGTTGTCCAGCTTGACAAAGGCAGCCAGCACAGCCAACAACGGAAACTGCGGGATCGTCAAGATCACGTCGGTCACCCCCATGATCAAACTGTCGACGCCCCCCCCGGCAAATGCGCTGACCGTCCCAAAGGTGACCGCAATCAGAGTCGACAACAAAGCCGCCACAGCCGCCACATAGATGACATCTTTGCCGCCATGCACAATCTGTGAAAAAATATCGCGCCCCTGATGGTCGGTCCCCATCCAATGCTCGGCAGAAGGGGGCTGGTAGATCTTGTCCAGCTTGGTCTTGGTGTCAAGCGGAATCCACAGCGGCCCAATCAGACAGACCATCAAAATGGCCGAGGTCATCAAAAAGCCAATGAACCCAGCCTTGTTGTAGGTCATTAGCCTGAGCGTCGTCCCCAACCAGCCCAACACACGTTGGATCGATCCCATATCGTTTAGCCCCCAGATCGCGTCCATTCAAAAAAATGCCGCTCAGCTGACCTTGATGCGCGGGTCCAGCCAGCCGTAGAGAAAATCTGCCAACAGATTGGCCAAAATGACCGACATCGTGATCACCAGGAACACCCCCTGCATCACAGGGTAGTCGCGCTGGGCGATGGCGCTGCCGAGCACAAAGCCGATCCCCTGATACTGAAAAATCGTCTCTATCAAGAAGGATCCCCCCACGACAAAGCCAATGGAAATGGTGAGCTGGGTAAAGAGTGGCAGCGCCGCGTTGCGTCCGACGTACGCAGTCGTGATCCGCCAGTCCTTGAGCCCGCGCGCCCGGGCCACTGTGACAAAATCCTCCCCCAACGTGCCCACCGTGCTGCCCTTCATGCTCAGCATCCAGTTGCCTATCGTCGTGAGCACATAGGTAAAAATTGGCAGAAAGGCGTGATACAGCGCGTCGTACAGAAACACAAACGTCAAGGAAGGCACCACCCCCGGCGACATGGTGCCACGCATCTGGGCGATCGGCAATACCTTCCACTGCACCCCCAGCCACACCACCAGCAAAATGCCGAGCAGGTAGTTGGGTACCGAGCTGACAATCGAGGCCAGGATTGTCAGCACATGGTCCAACACCCCGTCACGACGGTACGCCATCATCAACCCCAACAAAATCCCCAGCGTGAAGCTGAGAATCAGCCCAACCCCTACGCTGAAGAGCGTCCAGGGCAAAAAACGCCCGATCATCGCCGTCACCGGAGTGCCCGGCGATGTGATCGACACCCCCAGGTTGCCGCTGAGCAGGTTTCCCAGATATTCCCCATACTGCACCCACAACGGCGCATCCAAGTCGATCGCAAACAGCGCTGCGGCCTGCATGCGCGCATTCTCGTAGTCCATGCCCTGTGTTTCGATCAGACGCGAGATATATTGCTCGACCGGGTTGCCCGGCAGCAGACGGATCAAAAAAAAGATGATCGTGCTGACCACCCAGACCGTCACCAACGCCTTGAAGAGCCGGCGCACATAAAAATTTTGTTTGATAAACCGCCACAGCCCCGAGCCAGCCGTCAAACGGCCTTCACGAGCGCCCTCTACCACAGGAGCAGATGTACTCATCAGTTCATTTTGTCCGTATTCTGGATTCTGGCTCGTACCTGGACGGCCCGACAGACCTTCCCGGAGCGCTTCAACAAAATTCGATGTTGTCGTCGAACAGGACGGAAAGCCAGACCCCACCAATGCAAACCTACAGCGGGTGACTCAGGTATAAAGGGTACAATCCACAAACTGGTACCTGCAAGCCTATCACAGAGCCTCCAATCATGTCAACTCCCAATCAAGATTTTCTTTTCTGCAAGACTTGACATCCAGCCGGGCACAGGACAGAATAGAAGTCAGGTAGCCTGGGTCCAGACAAAGACCCGCTGCAGCAGCTTAACAACTGAACCCAGAACAACGTGCGTCGTCGCTGCTGATCCGCTGTCAGCAGAGGAACTTCCCGACTCCTTTTCGGTACAGCCGAAACGATTGCCCCATGAAACAGCAAGTGGGGGCGCGGCACCGCAATCGGTGTCGTGACTACAACCGCAACAGAGAGCAAAGCCGCCGCCGTGCGCAGATCCTGCGCCGGCAGGTGAGGGGTGAAAGGGTGGGGTAAGAGCCCACCAGCGGTCGCCAGCAATGGCACCGGCTGGGCGAGCGTGCAATTGGGAGCAAGGCAAGTGGGTTCGGCCCGTCTTCGGACAGCTGAATCTTGCCGCAGCGGAAAGGGCGAAGCCAGGCAACACCTGGCAGGCTACGGACCGCCGCACAGCCAGTTCGGCGTGCGAGACAGATGACGACATACCCTGGCCGCCAGCAATGCTGGCGGCCAGGCGAACAGAATCGGGGGTACAACTTTGTTCTGGGTTCTTTGTTCTGGGTTTTTTGTTCTGGGTGGAGGGTGCCCCTCGAGCGGAATCACCTCCCACCCAAAATCTCCCTTACTCCGACAGATCGGGCAGCGGATCGTCCGGCGACACAAAGGGACGGCGCAAGCTCTCCAGACAGCTGAGATTCAACGGACGATCCGGATACATGATGAAGTTGTAGGTCAGGTCGGTTGAACAGCGCGACTGGATGGTGGCGCCGTGCGTGAGCCCAGGAAAGGTCAGCATTTTGGCATTGGTCAAGGTTTCCATGACCAGCGCACCCGACTCCGCCGGCGTTGCCATGTCCAAGGCGCCGTTGACCACCAGGGTTGGAATGTCGCTCACCACACCAGGGGGAGGGGACGCATACCCGGAAGCTGCCAGCCCCAACGCCTCACAGCTGGCCTGCATGGTCGCCACCGAGCTGAGATCGTCGAGCAGCTGCGGCACAGCAAAGGAGCGATACTGTTCAAATGAGACTTCAGTGTCGATGCTGCTCGCCCGGTCGTTGCAGTTGACGATGAAAAGAAACGGCGCATGCAAGCCAGTCAACTGACCAAAAAATTCACGGCTGATCAGCCCCGCAAAGACCTGACCGACCTCCTCGTCGGTCATCCCTTCCACCAGACGATCCATCTGCCGTTTTACGACCGGGGTGCCGATGTAGCTGTTCAACGACAGCAGACCGGCACGAGTCTGTTCGTCCGGAGCGACGATAAACCCTTCCAGCACACTTCCCAGGTTGGTGGCCGCACTGATATCCAACAGCTTGAGGTACCGATCCAGCATGAAGAGGTACATTTCAGGCGCAGACTGGGTGTTCTCCAGCGCTTCCCGGATCAGGCTGGCTTCTAACCCGACCATCTCAAGCTGCGAAGCGGTCTCCCGCAGACTGATGGCGATCGACGTCAACTCTGGCACCCCAACCCCCAATTCCGAAACCGGCTCCTCGTCCGAGAGCACAGACGGATTCAGACTTCTTGCCGCCACAACAGCCGAAACGATCAGGCTGTATGTGGCACTCTCACCGCGTTCCAGTTCGTCGATCATGCGGGGCAGGTAGGGAAGCGAAGAATGAAAAATGATGATCGAGGCCGTCAACAGATCTCTCAAATCACTGCTGCCCAACACTTCCCCGTCGGCCAGTGTCAGCGGCTCTGCCTCCAACCTGGCCAGCAGATCGACCAGCCGCTGCCGAATGTTCGGGTAGGTGGCCGCACAGGCCTCGTCCGCCTCACAGTCGTCGAAGACCCGCAGGATGTTGTAGGCGAGAATCAACCCCTCATCGGTGTAATCGTAGTTCAGCGGGTACACCCCATCCACCACCGCACTGCGGATCGGCGGCAGATCCGCCTCTGGGTGGTCGGTATAATACTGCATGAGCGAG
>JAPLGY010000233.1:9410-12149 GCA_026389955.1 Caldilinea sp.
TAATACTGCATGAGCGAGAGGGCCACCGTCGTCCCATAGGAGATGGCGTGCAGATTGTAGGCAGGGGCGCCGAGTACTTTCATCAACGCTAAGGTGTCCAAAACCGTATTGGCCGTGTTGTACTGCGTGACATCGATTCCCTGCTGGTCGAAATAGGTGCGGCAGTTGGCAGTCTGGTCAAATTCCTGGATCGCACGCTGCCGGTCCAAAAAAGCCTGTGGGCCATCCTCCAACGAAGGGTTGCCCTGAGCAACAATCTGCCCGGCAAATTCCATCATGGCCGCCGTATAGGCAGCCACATCCCCGACACGGGCGTCGTCAGGGCAGTACAGCTGTGAGCTGTACCGTGTGCCACGCTGATCCCACAAAATGACATCCCGATCTTCGCGCAGACGCTCGTAGGCCACAATGTAAGAGAGCATGCTCCCCAGCGCTGTCCCCCCTGGCCCGCCTTCAAAATAGATCACTGGGTCGTCAAAGGGCACAGCTGCCTTGGCCACCAGGCGCGCATAGGTGATGGTGACCAGGCGACCGTCTGGTTGCGACCAGTCCTCGGGCACCTGAGGCACGATCTTGCTGCTCTCCGCTTCAGGGCCGGCTTGGGCATTGACCTGTGTGGCGCCGATCGCCACCAGCCACATGCTCAGCAAAAAGGCTCCAATGTAACGCATAAGTGATGAACTCCTTATCAACTGTTGACGTATACTACAAAAAACAGCACGTGCGATCCTGCATTCACAAGATACAAGATAGACGACAAACACATCCTAAACGCATCCAGCTTGCTCGCCCTTGCAGGGGAAGGAGAAGATCGACCCACAGGTGCTGAATCTTCTTGGGAGGACACCTGGCCGCCGACAAAGACTTTGGAGGGGATACTTCCCTGCCAGCCGGCCACCAGAGACCAATCAAAAAAAGGTCGCTCTCAAATTTGATGAGCGACCAACACAAAGATCCCCTCGGACAACTGGATCAGTTGAACTAAAAAGCGAGGGGCGACCAGTGGGGATTGAACCCACGACACCCAGAGCCACAATCTGGTGTTCTACCGCTGAACTATGGCCGCCATACTTAAACTACTGCTGTGCAACGGACAGGCGTTGCTGTCTATCCCAGATCTGGCTGGGGGACAGGGATTCGAACCCCGATTGATGGATCCAAAGTCCATAGTCCTGCCGTTAGACGATCCCCCATCGAGGAAGTATCCTCCCCCCCAGGTGCCGAGACCCAGACTTGAACTGGGGACACCAGCATTTTCAGTGCTGTGCTCTACCGACTGAGCTATCTCGGCTTGTTTCAGGAAAAAGGTCGGCTTGTGGCCGACCCCTCCGAGAGCGGGCGATGAGATTCGAACTCACGACCTTCTCCTTGGCAAGGAGACGTTCTACCGCTGAACTACGCCCGCATGCTCGACAGACAAATTGCTGCTGCAGTTTTTTCGTCTTCACACTACTTTGCCGGACAACTTTGACGCTTCTTGGTCGATGTCTCCTACAAAGGTGGACCCGGTCGGATTCGAACCGACGATCTTCTCCTTGCAAAGGAGACGCCTTCCCGCTAGGCCACGGGCCCACACTCGACCTCACCACGTGGTGCCGACGAGAGGACTCGAACCTCCACACCTAGCGGTAATAGATCCTAAGTCTATCGCGTCTGCCAATTCCGCCACGTCGGCATCGCTGCCGTCATCTTTGCAAGAGTATAGACCAGGACTCATTCCTGTGCAAATTCGTGAAGCACTGAATCTCAAGAACTGCCACAGCGCAGTCAGCCCACGCCCCCACAGCCGCAGGAGGCACGCAAAATCAGCTGCGAAGGCAGGACCTCGACTCGTGGGACGGCAGGTTCAGAAGCCAGCGCAGCAAAAAGGATCTCACACGCTCGCTGTGCAATCTGTTCGATCGGCTGCTGCGTCGTCGAAATTGTCGGCGAAGTCAGCTCCATCCAGGGCACATTGTCGTAGCCCAGAATGGCCAGCTGCCGAGGAACGCGCACCCCGAGCTGGTTGCAGGCCTTGACCGCTCCCATCGTGATCGATTGGCTGGTCGCCAGAATGGCGTCGACCCGCTGCACGGCCGCCAAGTGACAGGCAAAATCAAAGGCAGAAGAGCCCACATAGTCGGTTTCAAAAAACAATGTCTCGTCCAGACAGCCATTCTCCCGCAGCGCCTGTCGATAGCCCTCGATGCGCTGGCGTGTGTTGCTCCCTTGCAGCGGCATATGGATCACACCGATTCGCCGGCGACCATGCGCCAGCAGATGCAAAGCCGCCTGGTAGCTGATTTCAAAATTGTTGGTGACCACACTGCAGAGGCCCGGCACAGGACGCTCGATAGCGACAACCGGAATCAGCGACGCCGCATACTGCAGATGGTCGACAGCCCCCGAGTCTGCCGGACAGAGGATCAGCCCATCCACCCGTTTTGCCAACATCGTTTCGACAATATTTTTTTCGAGCGACAGGTCTTCTTCGCTGACCGCCAGAAAAGTGTCAAATCCTTGCTGGCGGGCATGGCGCTGAACCAGGCGAACCGAAGCGGGCGTTACCGGGCTGGTAATGTTGGTGAGGATCAGGCCGATCGTGCGCGTCTCCTGCACCTTGAGGCTGCGCGCTACCAGGTTGGGCTGGTAGTTCAACCGCTCCACTGCCTCCAGCACCTGCTGCCTCAACTGGGGGGCCACATATTTTTCTTTGTTGTTGATGACAACCGAAGCCGTAGCGGCTGAAACGCCGGCCGC
>JAPLGY010000519.1 GCA_026389955.1 Caldilinea sp.
GGGACCCAGCGCAGCCAGCAGATGGTGGTACTCCCGTTGAACCCGCCGACTTGCGCTGCCGGTCTCGAAGAGTTCGCCGAGCAGCTCGGGCAGAGGGACCAGGCGGGCAAATGGGTGCGGACGCGGGGGGCATTCGCCGTCCCCGCGGTCGGCCAGGCTCTCGACACGGTGCAAAACACCGACGGTCACCTCTTTGCCACAGACCGGGCAGCGCCCGGCATGGGCCCGGGTGACCGCCGGCTCCCAACGGATCCCGCAGCTGCGGTGGCCGTCGATGTGGTACTTGCCTTCTTCAGGGAAGAATTCTATCGTGCCCTGAAAGGCAGCCGGGTCGCCGCTGTGCAGAGCCGAGAAAAGCGCGTCGTAGCTCAGCGCACAGTTGAACAACGTCGCCTCACGGCCAAGTTTCTGAGGCGAATGCGCGTCAGAACTGGAGACCAACGTATAGCGGTCGAGGCCGGAGACACGCCAGTTCATCGGCGGGTCAGAAGAGAGCCCGGTCTCAAGCGCAAAGATGTAAGGCGTCAGATCGCCGAAACACGCTTCGACCGAGTCGAACCCAGACATCGAGCCGAGCAGCGCAAACCAAGGCGTCCAGATATGGGCCGGGATCAAGTGGCAGCGTTCGTCGACTTCCAGGGTGATCTCGAGCAGGTCGCGCGAGTCGAGCCCCAGAATCGGTCGGCCGTCCGATCGGATATTGCCGATGCGTTCGAGGCGGGTCTGCAGGCGCCCTACCGCGTCAAGATCCGGGGCAAAAAGCAGGTTGTGGACTTTGCGGGTTTTGCCGTGTCGTTTATAGATGTTGCTGATCTCACCGCCGAGCAGAAAGCGCACCTCCCCCCGACAGGCTGGCGGCACCTGGTCGGCGACCGCAGCGGCAAACTCGGCGCGCAAACAAAAAAGACCCGGTTCGGCCGGGATCAGCTTCTGCTGGATCTCCGCCAGCCAGCCTGGGTGGGCAATGTCGCCGGTGGCCACCACCCCGATCCCCTTGAGCTGCGCCCATTTCCAAAGCTGCTCCAGCGTCAGATCTTTGCTGGTCGCTCGCGAATGGTAGGAGTGAATGTGCAGGTCGGCGATCAGCGTCATGGCAGCTCCGGACGGTTACCGGGTCCACGGCAGGCGCCACACGATTCACGCACGATCAGTTCGCCGTAAACGACGCTCTTGACGGCGAGCTCGGGTTTGCCCTCGATGATTCGGTGCAGCTTTTGCATGGCCAGCACCCCCATTTCATGTTTGGGAATGTGGTAGGTGGTGAGCGCAGGATAGGTGTAGACGCTGTCCGCCACATTGTCGATGCTGACCAGCGCCAGGTCCTGGGGGATCGCCAGGCCCGCCTCGCGGACGGCGCTGATCGCCCCAAAGGCGGTGCGGTCGCTGATGGCGACGACCGCCGTCGGTCTGTGGGGTTGATCGAGGATCGTTTTCATCTGCCAGTACCCTTTTTGAGGGTGTTTGGCAGTGGGCGCCGGCATCCAGCCCTCTGGCAGCGCCAAACCCGCTTCGGCAAGTGCAGCCAGACAGCCGCGCAGCCGGTCGACCAGGCTGCTGTACTTGGCTGGACCACGCAACACTGCGATCTCGCTGTGGCCAAGCGAAAGCAGATGGCGGGTGACGGTGTAGCCGGCAGTAAAGTTGTCGCCCAAAATGCTCGGCAGCCGATGCCCCTCGACATGATTTTCGATCAGCACCAGCGGAATGGCCGCATCTTCCAGCTGGACGACCATCTGCGGCGTGATGTCCCCGTCGTTGGCAACAATCAACCCGCTCACCTGCTCCGCCAAATCCGCGCGCAGCGTATCCAACCCTTCGGTCTCTCGGTCGTACATGTGGAGCAGCACCTGGTAGCCCAGCCGCTGCGCCTCGGTCTGGAACCCCCGGATCACATCGCCGTAGAAGATGTCGAGCAGCGCATGCATCGACCCTTGTTCGATCAGCAGCCCGATCGCGTTGGTCGAAGAGGGAGCTGCGGTAGAAAGAGACATTTCGTAGCCCAACTGGGCAGCCGCATCACGCACCCGTGAACGGGTCTGCCCGGAAATCCCGGGACGGTCGTTGAGAACCAGCGATACAGTCGAAAGAGATACCTCTGCGATCGCAGCAATATCCCGCAAGGAAGGCCGTCTGCTCAAAGGATCAATCCATTCGTAAAAATTGGGCGGCAACCCGCCGCCGAATTAAAAAAATTTTAATCCTATTTGATTAAAATACGGGGTTGACAATTTCAAAAAATTTTACTATAATTTTTTTATTCCATTGAATCTATCAGGCATCCGCTCTATTGTGCCGCAATTCCGACAGAAAGACCAGTTGCCGTGTACGGTTTAGACACGCTTTGTCCGGTTGAGCCGTTGAGGGGGCAGGGGTGCGTCGAGTGGCTGGCCTTTCCAGCGGGAGCAAACGACCGGCATGTGTTTTACCGGCGATCCTCGCCGGCGCAACAACGTCAAAGTCCTTTTTTGTTGTTCAGGAGGCAAGATGAAAGCGTACATTCTTTCAAGGCGTGAATTTCTGGCCCAGCTGGGTCTGGCAACAGCAGGCACGATGCTGGCGGCCTGTGCGGCCCCGGCTGCCCCAGCCACAGGGGGTGCCGCCCCGGCCGCCCCTGCAGAAGCAGTCGCTGATCGGGAGATTCGACCGGGCGTGATGCGCTCAGAGACGTTGATTCTGGAGAACCCAACGGGGAAGGTTGTGCCGGCAGACGACTTCAACCGCTGGCGGCCGGGAATTCAGAGCGCCTCGACAGGTCTGCAGCAGCTGGGGCTGGATGCACTCTGGTATATCGACCCGGATGCGGGGCTCGACGGGGTCTGGGACAATTCGTTGGCAGCCGAGAAACCGATCTACAACGAAGACTTCACACAGATGACCGTCAAGCTGCGCCAAGGAATCTACTGGAGTGACGGGGTCGAATTTACGGCAGACGACCTGGTCTACACCGTAGAGACCCAGAAAAATACGCAGGGCATGGCCTACACCGGCCAGTTCAACAAGTATGTGGCCAGCGTTGAGAAGCCAGACCCCTACACAGTGGTGTTCAACCTGGCAGAACCCAACTCGCGTTTCCACGGCCTGTTTACGGTGCGGTGGAGCGCCTGCTTTATGATGCCCAAACACATTTTTGAGCAGCAGCCAGACCCGGTAGCCTTCACCTTCAACCCACCGCTCAGCCTCGGACCCTATGTGCTCAAAGATTTTGACCCGCAGGGGGACTGGTATCTGTGGGAACGGCGCGAAGACTGGGATCGCACCTCGCTGGCCCGCTACGGGATGCCCGCTCCCAAGTTCGCTATGTACATCGCCCCTGGGCCGAGCGACAAGAAGGTGATGGCGCAGACCTCGGGTGAGCTGGATGTGATCCACGACATTGCCCCTGAAGGGATGATCACACTGGCACGCACCAACCCGACCTCCAAGGGCTGGTTCCCCTCCTTCCCATGGGCCCACCCCGACCCGACGCTGCCCTCTGTCATCTACAACAACGACAAGCCAGGGTTGAACAGCCGAGATGTGCGCTGGGCGTTGACCCTGGCGATCGACATCGTGCGTGTGGCGATGGCTTCCTACCGCGGGGCAGCAACGATCTCGGCGATCCATGTCCCCCCGACCGGCCTCTACCCAGGCTACTACTTTGATCCGATGCAGGAATGGCTGAATGCCTTCACGCTGGATCTGGGCGACGGTGCGTCGTACGCACCCTATGACCCGACAGCAGCCACCCGGATTGCCGATGCGGCGCGCGCCTCGCTGGGCGACCTGGTACCGACCGACGAGGCGGCGGTGCGCAAGGCGATCGGCTACGGTTGGTGGAAGTATGACCTGGAGGCCGCCGAAAAGCTGATGCTCAAAGCAGGCTGCACGCGCGACTCCGCCGGCAAGTGGCTGCTGCCCGACGGCCAGCCCTTCAAAATCGCCTTGATGGCAGAAGGGGAGACCCGCCCCATCATGAACCGGGGCGCAGCCATGGTGGTCGAAAATTGGGTCGAATTTGGCATCGACGCGACCCTCGATGTGCGTGACAACGCCACACGCACCAAACTGGTGTTGCTGGGCGAGATGGACGCCGAGTTCGGCTGGACGATCGAGACCTGGGGCGGGCACCCCGACCTCTTCTTCTTCCTGGAATCCTGGCACTCCTCCTTTTACCGGCCAAGCGGCGAGAATGCTGTAGGACGCAACCGGATGCGCTGGCAACACCCGGATCTGGACCCGATCATCGAGGCGATCCAGCGGCTGGATTTCGATGACCCCAAGGGGATCGAACTGGGGCTGGAGTTCATCAAGCTGGCTGCGACCGAAATGCCCATTACGCCGATCATGTCGTACAATGTCTTCTCCGTCTGCGATGAAACTTATTGGGAAGGGTTCCCCACTTCGGAAGATCCGTACACCAACCCGGTGGCCAACTGGGCCAACACCAAGTACATGTATGTGAAAATCCGACCCAAAGCGTGATCTCTCCTCTCTTTGCGGCCGGCCAGAGTGCTCTGTCTGGCCGGCCGCAGGCCAGGGAAAGGACCTGCAGTGCGCAAATTTGTCCTGAGCTACTTGATCCCGCGCATCGGCCAGTATTTTCTGGTGATCTTTCTGGGGGTCACTTTGACCTTTGTCATCCCGCGGCTTTCACCCAACGACCCGGTCGAACAGCAGGTGAGCCAGCTGATGATGAGTGGGTCACAGGTCAGCCCGGAAGCCATCGAACACATGCGCGTGGCGTTGACGGAGATGTACGGGCTTGCGGGCAGCCCGTGGGAGCAGTACTGGGCCTTCTGGGGACGGCTGCTGCGCGGCGACCTGGGCCCTTCCCTCTCCTCCTTTCCGACGCCGGTGAACCAGCTGCTGGCGACAGCGATGCCCTGGACCTTTGGGCTGTTGATCCCGTCGATCGTCATTTCCTGGGTGGTCGGCAACATTCTGGGGGCGATCGCCAGCTACTACGAAAACAACCGGGTGATCCAGGTCGTCGATGTGGTGAGCCAGGCCGTGCGTCCCATCCCCTATTACATCATGGCCTTGGTGCTGCTGGCCGTCTTCTCCTACTGGATCCCCATCTTTCCCTTCAGCGGGGCGTACCCCCCCGGCACGCGCGTGGAGTTCAGCCTGAGTTTTGTGCTGACAGTGCTCTACCACTCGCTGCTGCCGCTGCTCAGCCTGGTGCTGATCGGGATCGGCGGATGGTTCATCGGCATGAAGTCGCTCACCTCCAACATCATTGCCGAGGACTATGTGGTCTACGCCGAAAACACCGGGTTGCCACGCCGCCAGATCCTGACCCAATACATCATGCGCAACGCCATGCTGCCCCAGATCACCGGGCTGGCCTTGCAGCTGGGCATGCTCTTCAGCGGTGCCTTGATTATGGAAGTCGTCTTTGGCTATCCGGGAATGGGCACGCTGACCTTTCAGGCGGTGATGGCCAACGACTACACGCTGATCATGGGCATCACGCTGCTCTCGATCGTAGGCGTCGCCACAACCGTGCTGATCCTCGACCTCATCTATCCGCTCTTTGACCCGCGGGTACGTATCCAGTGAAGTGAGACCTATGCTGAACGTTCTCCGTGATTTACTCAAATACGACGGCCGCTTTCGTGTGGCTGCCCTGTTTCTGCTGCTGACCCTGCTGTTGGCCGCACTGTCGTGGATCTCCCCACAGCCGCCCAACAAAACCTATCTCGTCCCCCCCGATGTGGCACCCTCCCTGGCCTACCCTTTCGGCACCAATTCGCGCGGGCAGGATCTGTTGTGGTGGATGGCCTTTGCCGTACGCAATTCGCTCATGCTGGGGGTCATCACGGCAATCGTCTCACGGGTGATCGCCATTTTCGTCGGGATGATTGCCGGGTACCGCGGCGGCACGATCGACCGTTTGTTGATGTCCCTCAACGACAGTTTTGTGGTGTTGCCTGTGTTGCCGATCTTGATCCTGCTCAGCTTTCTGCTGCAAGGCCAGCTGAGCCTGGTGGCGCTGGCACTGCTCCTGGGGCTCTTTGGCTGGCCGTGGGATGCACGCCTGATCCGAGCACAGGTTCTGAGCCTCAAAGAGCGCTCCTTCACACGCACCGCAGTCTACTCGGGCACAGCCCCCCTGCAGCTGACCCTGCGCGAACATCTGCCTTTTGTGCTGCCGGTCGTCTTTGCCACCACGATCAACAACATGCTCTGGTCGATCGGGATGGAAGTGACGCTGAGCGTGCTGGGGCTGGCCGACGTGACCGTGCCGACGATCGGCACGACGATCTTCTGGGCCAACCAGCACCAGGCCTTGGTCGCCGGCATCTGGTGGTGGTTGGCAGCCCCCATCTTGGTGGCAGTGGTCCTGTTTCTGGGGCTCTACCTGCTTTTCTCCAGCGTCAACGAGTTTATCGACCCGCGGACGCGTCTTCGACGGATCGGAGCGTAGCCTATGGCCTTGCTGCAACTGGAAGATCTGCACGCCTGTTATCGAACCGAGGTGTACGGCATCTCTCGCTCGGTGCGCGCTGTGGATGGGGTTTCCCTGGAGTTGTATGAAAACGAAATCTACGGCATTGCCGGCGAGTCCAGCAGCGGCAAAACCACCCTGATCAAGGTCCTCTCGGGCACCCTCAAACCGCCGCTGCGCGTCGAATCGGGGCGAGTGCACTATAACTTCGGCAGCTTTGCCGTGGACATGTTGTCGATCGACCCGGAAGAACTGCGCCAGAATGTGCGCTGGAAACAGATCTCGTATGTGATGCAAGGGTCGATGAGTGTGCTCAACCCCGTGCGCAAAATCATGCGCACCTTCGAGGAAATCGTGCGCACCCATCAGGGGATCCCCGACAAAAAAAGTTTTGTCGAGCAGACGCGCCAGCATGTACAGCGTCTGGGGCTGCCCCCCGACGTGCTCGACCTCTACCCCCACCAGCTCTCGGGCGGGATGCGCCAGCGCGTGGCCATTGCCCTGGCGACCGTCTTTCACCCCAGCCTGATCATTGCCGACGAGCCTACGACCGCGTTGGATGTGGTGGTGCAGCGCGGGGTGCTGCACGACCTGGCCGTACACGCCAATGTGGCAGACCGGGTCGGCATCATGTACGCCGGACGGATTGTGGAAGAGGCACCTACCTCTGCGATCTTCCAGAGCCCACGCCACCCTTACACCGCACACTTGATCCGTTCGCTGCCGTCGATCGGGGACAAAACGATCCGCGAAGGACTGGGCGGAGCCCCGCCCAACCTGGCCAGCCCTCCCAACGGCTGCCGTTTCCACCCGCGCTGCCCGCTGGCGATCGACCGCTGCCGCACCGAAGTGCCGCCCCTGACGACGCTCGCCCCCCGACACCGGGTCGCCTGCCATCTTGTCGCGGAGGCCGGCTGATGCACACACCTACCCCACTCTTGCAGGTCGACCATGTCACAGTCTCCTTCCCGATCGGCAACTTCCTCTCGGGAGGCCGGCTTGTTGCCGTCAACGACGTCTCTTTTGCCCTCGACGCCGAACGACCAGAAATCTATACGATTGCCGGGGAGAGCGGCAGCGGCAAAACCACCTTGTCGCGCGTGCTGCTGCACGACCTGGAACCGACCCAAGGCAAAGTTTTTTTCGAAGGAAACAACCTGGCCACCCTCAATGGGCGCCGCCACAATATGGAATTCATGAGCAAGGTGCAGCCGGTCTTCCAAAATCCGTTCGAGACCTTCAGCCCGCTGCGACGGGTCGAAGAGTATCTTTTTGAGACAGCCATCCAGTTTGGGCGAGCCAAAAATCGGCGGGAGG
>JAPLGY010000627.1 GCA_026389955.1 Caldilinea sp.
AGTAGTCGTCGTCGAGCACATCGGCGCAGACGCTGCTCGAATAGGGGTTGTCGTTGAAACAGGCGGTCTCTTCGGCGATCACGCGCGCGATCCGGTTGCGCTGGGCCACATCGCAGGCAGAAAACCAGGCTGCGGTGAGGGTGTAGTTGCTGCGCAGATAGCGGCCGAAGTGGTAGGCCTGTGTGTTGGTGCTGGTGTTGTGTGCCGAGGCGTTGGTGACAAAGCCCAGGATCAGGTGCTGCCGGTTCATGCACTGTGCCATCGGCCCGATGCCGGAGTCGGCCAGCACCTGGCAGGAGGTAAGCGCCAGCCACTCGTTGTCGACATCCCCCCAGGTGGCGTTGCAGTCGGCGGGGGCCTGCAGGGAGCCGTCGTCGCGGTTGTTGGTGGCGAAGGTGAAGCGTGCCGGCGAGCCGTGGCCGACATAGAACTGCAGGTCCACCGAGTCGATATAGTTATTTTCTGTTCCTCCCAGATCGGCACGCTTGAAATCTTCTTCCCAGGCGCTGGCTTCGGCGTAGCTGTAGCGGCGCACAAACCAGCCGTTGAGCTTGTCCCACATACCGGCGCGTTCGGCGGCGGTGGCGGCAGTCAGATCCCCGGCTGTGCCGTGGATGCCGACTTCCCAGGCACCGCCGTCGTCCGTCGTGGCGCCTGGCTGGGAGGCCGTCGGTTCCTGTTGGGCCGAGGCCACCTGGGCCAGGGCAAGAGCCAGCAGTGCGCTGCAGAGCAGGGCAAGCAGGGTGCGCTGCAGGCTGGAACGGGTCTGTCCAAACATACTTTTTCCTCCTGAATGAAAATAAATTCTGACAAAATTGAGCGGCAGGCAACCACAGACTCTATTGTGCTGTCGTCGGTTCTCCTTTCTGTCGAGTGCTGCGGCCAGGGGCTGGCTGCAGACAGAACGACCTCTCCACAGGGCGCCCCTCTAGAGGGGCGCCTCCCTCAACGGCTGACCGTGGGCAGATAGATCCGCCCACCGATCGGCTGGCCGGCCGCCAGGGGGGCTGGCTGGACCAGGTTATAGTAACGCCCCTTGTTGTCGTTGAGAGCGACGTTGCCGGCAGCGTCTACCACCTGTACAAAAAATTGGGTGGTCAATGTCCCGGACAGGGTACCGGTCCAGGTCTGTGCTCTGCTGTCGAAGGCAAGCGGAGTGCTCTCCCAGCGGCCATCGCCGTCGGTGAAGGCCACCACGACCTGCTGCACCCCAGAGCTGTCGCTGGCCGTGACTTTGACGCTGGCCAGGCCGGTCGCCGGATCCAGAATGCCGTCGACCGAACGGATATTGGCGGCGTTGCGGTCGGGGCTGTTGGAGTAGTAGGCGCCAAAGCTCATCTGGTCGTAGAGCCGCTGCACTCCGCCCGTTGTGGCCGGGGCGTTGCGGGCGACCTGGCTGGCAGCTGGGTTGCTGGTGAACTGGCCGAGGCTGAGCAGCAGCGTGTCGCCGGCCCGGTCGAGGCCGCCGCGCACGCTGAAGGGGATGGCTGGGTAAAAGCCGTCGCTGCGGAAGGCGGGCTCGCTGTCGTCGACGACATACTCGTTGGTCGCCAGAGCAATGACGGGATCCACGCCGATTGTATCGGTGTAGGCGCCGCTGAAGAGCACGACCCCGCGCAGTTCCCCTGCTGCCGGAGAACTGACGTCGGCGAAATACAGTGGCTGCAGCGGAGCGCCGGCATCGAAGACCCTGTTGTCGTCCAGTGTGAAGCTGGTGCCAGTTTCGCTGGGAATTTCGTCGAAAGCGCCGAAGGAGGCTGGCAGACGGTAGCCTGCGCTCCCTACCGCATAGTCGCCAAAGGAGCTGGGCGGGGAGAACTCGGCCTCCGCGCTTGGGAAGGGGTCGGTATCGTTCAGGTTGCCGGCGCTGAGCAAGGCCATCATCGGCAGACCGTAGAGCGTGACCTGCATCAAAATTTTGGCGTCGTAGGCGTTGAAGGTGCGCGCCTGGGCGTAGTATTTCTGTTTGGCGGTTGCCAGGGCAGCGCCGATCTCGGCACGCCGCTCGCGCACCAGCTCGCGCGCAAAGGTGCGCATCAACGCCTCGCTGTAGACAATCCCGCTGCCTCCCCAGCCGAAGCCGGTGTTGCCGATGTAGTGGGCTTGTTTGGCGGCGAAGGCCTGCGGCAGATCCAGCACGCCGGCTTCGTTGAGCCCGCCGTGGCAGCCCAGGCTGAAGACCAGCGCGCCGCGCAGGTCAGCAGCGGCTCCCTGCACTGCGGCGGCAGTCAGGTCGGCGCCGTCGGGCGCCCCGATGGCGGTGTGGGTCGAGTGGGCGTTGACTGAATAGAGGTCCACGCGCGGCGCGGCATTCAAATATTTTGTCTGCAAAGAAGCGCCAGGCCAGCTGGCGCCGATCAGCTGGCTGTCGGTCGGGATCAGGTCGGCGGTGAAGAGGGCAGCGATCGTGCTGGCACTGTCCTGGACAAAATCGTAGCCGGTCACCAGGGCTTTGCCTGCTGAGGCGTCGATGGTCCTGGCGCCGTTCAAAAAACCGTCGACCAGCCCGCCGATTTCGGCGGGCGTCTCGACCAGACGTCCGATCGCGTAGTCGGGCAGAAACAGATCGTAGAGGTTCCCCTGGCGGTCCTGCCACTGCGAGGGGGTGCGGTCTACCAGGTAGTCGTCGGTCAGCACCTGGTTCTCTGCCAGGGCGGCGCGCACGGTGCCAGCGGCGTCGACGATCTCGGTGGCGTAGGCAGACTCGATCGACGTGCTGCTGGGTCCGCTGGGGGAGACCTGGTCGGGCACCCGGCGAAAAGGAAGGACGCGGTCGCCGCCGACGATCACGACCGCTTCGAGCTGGGGGGCGGCGGCCAGGAAGGTCGCCAGCCGGTTGCGGACAGCAGCGGTCACGGCGTTGGCCAGTTCGTTGTCTGCCAGCGTGGCGGCATCTGCGGTCCAGGCTGCGTAGGCAGCGGCGACCGACGGGTCGTTCTCGACCTGGAGGAGCGCGCCTGCCACCTCGGGGAGGTCAGCCAGCGCGAACAGCTTGTCCAGCAGGCTGCTGACTGCGCTGGCCCCGTAGAGTTCTGTCATCTCGGCGGCGTTGACCAGAATCAGGGTTTTGGTAGCCGTCAATCCCGGCGACGGGGTCGGCAGCGGGGTTGGCGACGGGGTCGGCGTGGGGGTCGGCGACGGGGTCGGCGTGGGAGGGGCGTCGCTGCTCAGCTGGATCGTGTAGGCGGTGTCGTTTCCGGTGAGGGTGCTGTTGTACTGGCGGACGCGCATGTAGTAGGTGCTGTCGGCAGCGGCTGTAAAAACCAGCGAAGCTTCCAAGCCTGTGCCGGTATCGTCGTTGTCTTGCAGCAGGGTGGCGCCGTCCTCGGCATACAGTTCGAGCACCGTATCCGTGTTGGGGCCGAGCAGGCCGGTAGTGACCTGGTAGCGGTTGCCGGCCTGTACGGAGACGGCGAGCCAATCCTGGTCTCCCAGGCCCGGGTCCAGCGGGTCGGCGCAAAAATTGTGCTGTTGCGCAGGCAGATTGGGGGTCAGGCCTGTGGCGTCTCCAGGGCCGTTGTCTCCACTTTCCCCCTCCTGGCCGTCCGGCTGACAGAACCCGGCCTGCGCCACCAGGCTGTACTGGGTGTTGGGTCCATTGGCCGTCGGGTTGGCATGGCGCACCCGCACCAGATACTCCCCGGTTGCCGGTGGGGTGAAGAGCAGGCGTGAGCCGTTGACATACCCGTAGTCGTCGTTTTCAGCCAGCCGGGTCAGCCCATCGGCGCTGAAGATCGTCAGGAGCGTGTCGGCAGCAAAGGCCAGATCGGTGGTCTGCACCACATAAGGCTGGCCAGCCTGCAGCGCCAGCCGTGCCCAATCTTCGTCGCCGCCCGGGCAGCTATTGTGGACCCCAGGCTGGTCGAGCGCCAGCAGCCGTGCAGTTGCTGGCAGATCGTCTGGTTCGCTGGCATCGGGGACACAGGCGGCGACCGCAACACGCACGTCGTAGCGTTTGTCCGCACCGAAACTGTCTGGGTTCTGGTTGACGATCCGTGCGTAATAGACCGCACTCTGGGTAGTCGCCTGCAACACCCGCTACCATCTGGAAGGTACTGCCGGCCTCCACGTTGAACTTGACCCAGTCGGCGTCGGCTGGCAGCTGGAACAGGTGGCTCTGACGCACGCCGTTGGTGGGCAGGTCGTGTGCCTGGGCACAGCTGTCGTCGGGCTCGTAGAGATCGACGACCCCGCTGGCGCTGCGCAGTGTCAGCGAGTAGGCTGTCAGCGGCCCGACCAGCGCAGCCTGTTCGACCCCCGCATAGCAGATGCCGTTGATCGGCGACTGCCAGAGCAACGGGCCGGCCTGGCTGCTGGCCACCGTGCCACAGCTGGCGTCGAGTTCGATGCTCGCCCGCACATGTTCCTCGGGGGCGGCGATCTCCAGGGTGTAGGTGATGCCGCTGAAGACTGTAAATTTGACCCAGTCGCGGTCTGGGTTCTGGCTGCTCTGGGCGCTGCAGAGGCTGCGCGGCTGGGTCAGATTCTCTAAAAACCAGCGTGCGCTGGCGCGGTGGTCGTCCCCGCCGCCGCCTTCGAAGCTGCTCGTCACTTTCGGCGACCGTATTGGCACGGTCGACCCACCCATAGACCCGATGGGTGCAGCCTTCGCTGGGAAAGGCATAAGTGATCTCCTGTCGCCATTCTTCTCCAGGCCCCAACCCTTCTCCTCGCGTCAATTCGGCACCCGGCGTATCCTGTGTGGGGGGCTGGCCAGGGTCGATGAAACCGTGCAGGGTGATCGGACCCGGCAGAAAAACAGTGCCGTTGTTGCGGATCACAAAAAAAATCTGGGTCGGCTGGTTGAGCGCAGGGACGGCCGGTTCCAGACGGATCTCGGCGCTGAGGTCAGGCCCTGCGCTGCCCCCGGCGGAGACGCTCAGGGCGGCCAAGGCGCTGACGACCAGCAGACAGCCAGCCACAGCCGACCAGAACAGCTGTGTCCTCCGCTGCACACTCCCCCAAAAGCGCCTAGATCGATTGTTCTGTACCATTCGTCCTCCATTCTGCTTTCAGCACGAGGGAGGGCTACCGCACGCTGCTGTCAACGGTAGATCGACGGCAAAAAGACAGCCCCCCCGGTCCAAAACACCTGGGGGTCTGCCTGATAGCCCAGACGATCCTGGGCATAGAAGACGACACGATAAAACCCGGGTTCAGTCATGCCGTTGGTGTACTGGAAGCGATAGACACCTGGCTCCCCTGCGACAGGGTCCAGACGCACGGTCGGCAGATTCAGGTTGAGCGTGATGTCGACCGGCTCACGGAAGGAGGGCGGGTAAACATTGGCCCAGACAAACGCGATCTCCTCGACCCCCTCGCCGACAGTCGCCTCCAGGGTTGCGTTGTTGAACGTGCGGGTGACTGTGAACTGCTCGATGGTGGGCGTCGTCGAGGTGAAGGCGCTGAGCACGGAGCGCTGGGCGGCCAGTTCCCCATCGCCGTCGTTGTAGATGCCGTCGCCGTTGTCGTCCAGCCAGGGGGTTTGGTGGACACCTGTGGCGGCTACGGCGCTGCTCGCTTGTTCAAAGCACTGGCGGAGATTGTTGCTGTTGACTGCACAGGAAAAGAAGGCGTCGGAGAAGAAAGCGCCTTCCGAAGAAGCGTAGGCGTTGTTTGCCGCGCCGGTCGACGTTATCACGACGCGTCCGCTTTTGCCGAGCCCGCTCGACGGGCCGCCGTTGTCTCGGTTGATAAAACTGCCCGAACGGCAGGCTTCCATCAAAACTGTGATCTGGTGGGTGCCTGTCGCGTTTTCCAGGTCGTCGAGCCAACTGTTAAGCTGGGTCGGGGAAACCGACTGGCTCTCCGAGCAGCCGTTGACGCAAAATTTTTCGTCCAGCCCGTGGTCGACAAAATACAGAAAAAACGGAATCTCGGGCCCCAGCCGTCCTGGCTGACGGGCCCAGGTCTCCAGGGCGGCCTGGATCGCGGCAGGTGTGGCGGCAGCATCGACGTCGTCGGTGCCGTCCTCGTCGGCATCCTGGGCAGTCGGGGCAATGTAATAGATCTCGTCCGGGTCATAACCGGCGGCCAGAAAGACACGAAAAGCCCGGTTGGCTGCGTTGTAGATATTGGTCTGCAGCGCAAAGGTTTCGTTGTGGCCGGCGACGATCAACGCAGCGCCGCGCACGCTGCCCACGCGGTTGACGATCAGCGTGCGTTCGGTGCTGTTGCCAGCTTCGTCGAAGACCTTCACGTTGATCTGGTTGGGGCCGACGCTCAGACGCAGGTTGTCGACCCGAAAGGTTGCGTTGGCATCGGTGAGGGTGTAATCCCACCCAGTCTGCCCGCGTGAGCGATTGGTGACGCTCACACGGCTGAGCCTGCCCGGGTTACTTCCATTCTGGTCTTCGGCCAGCCCGGTGAAGGTCAGCAGATTGGTGGTGGTCGTATAGACCTCCTGGATCTGCGGGTTCTGGAGCGTCACAACCGGGGGCGTGGTATCCGGCGGGTTCTGGGCTCTGCAAGGCAAGGTCGGGCCAGCCGCAGGGCTCAAGTTGTGCGAGTAATCGAACGCTGCTACCTGAAACGTATACTGGGCGTCCGGGGTCAACCCCTCGACCTCGGCATAGGTCATGCGAAGGCCCTGCTGCACGTTGACCTCACCGCTGTCCGCTGCACCGACTCGCTGGTAGAGCACCCGATAGCCCTCCACGTCGATGGAGGTGCTGCGCGACCACTGCACCCCGATGACGGTCGGTGAGATCGAAAAACAGCGCAGGGTGCCGGGCATGGCTGGTGGGATTTCGTCGCGCCGGACAATCACTGTGTACTCGTTGGCCAGACCGGTCTGGCTGGGGTCGTAGGGCTGGAGCTTGAGAAAATAGCTGCCAGTGCGGGTAGCATTCCACTGAAGTTGTACCGTGGTGCCGTACGGGTTGTGGATGACTGTCGTCGGTACGTCGCCGCAGCTGTTGTAGAGGCTCACCACCGGGTTGGCACTGGTGCCAATCTTGGTGATTTCAACCCGATAGGTTGTGTTCGCCTCTGCAGAAAATCGGAGCCAGTCCTGCTCGGCGCTGTCGTGGAAGGTATGCGCCTGCCGGTCGTCCAGGCTGATCAAAGCAGCCTGGCCACAGGCGTCGTCGTCTTCATAGCTGTCAGGGACAGGCACCGCCGGGGTCGGGCTCGGATAGGCCGTCGTCGCCGCAAATCCGGATGCCAACGCCGGGCTCTCCTGTCCCAGCCACCCCAATACCACAGTCAGGGTCATGACGAACGCCGTCGCAACTGCCCACCGCTCCAGACGTACCCAATTCGTTCCTGACATTGCTGGCTCTCCCCCTACACCCGCCAATGACTTGATCTGCAGACACTGGCACATCCCCTTTCGCTGCCGAGGGACAAAAAAATTATAATCCCAAGGCGTAGGGAAAGACAAATGAATTTCAAAATAAATATGATACACTGAAATGCAGCAGACAAGTCGGATCCACCCCTGCAACCCAATTTGCCGGCCAGGGCAGCTAGAGGTTCTGAACAGTTTCATCCCAGACTTATTGCCGACTGATTGCAAACTCATCACAGACTCAGAAAGGAAACGTATGCGTCAACAACAACGGTGGAAAAATTGGCTCTGGACCAGGAGCATTCTTGGGATCGGAGTCATCTGCGGAATTCTTGACGACAGCCAGCTGGCGCTGCAGGCCCAGACCCCGGCCCCCAAGACGCCGGACAGTTCGTCCGGCTCGTCTGTTGTCCACACCAAGCAGGTCAGCCAACGCCCGCGCCAGGGGTTGATCGTCGGCGGCCAGAACGCTGCCGTCGGCGAACTGCCCTGGCAGGTCGCTGTCTTGCCAGGCCAGTACCTCTGCGGTGGTACCCTGATCGATTCTCAGTGGGTGGTCACGGCTGCCCACTGTATGTTCGACGCTTCTGGCAATCAGATGGCGCCGACAGCGGTCCAGGTAGTGGCGGGCGAATACAATCGTTCGCAGGACGATGGGACAGAACAGCAGCGTGGGGTCAGCACGATCATCGTGCACCCGGACTACAACCCGAGGACCGAAAACCATGACATTGCTTTGTTGCAGCTGGCGACACCGGTGACCCTGGGCCCCAGCGTGGGGGTGCTGCCGCTTGTTTCCAGCCCACAACAGGACGACCTGGTGGCGCCTGGGGTCAACGCGTTGGTTTCGGGGTGGGGGACGACGACAGAAGGAGGCGACACACCGGAAATTCTCCAGAAGGTGACGATTCCCCTTGTAAGCAATGCGAC
>JAPLGY010000522.1 GCA_026389955.1 Caldilinea sp.
AGTATCCTTGAGGGGGATGTTGTCGAACTGCCCCAAACATCGGGACAAAGTTCCTCAGCCACTGTGGAGCAAATCTTCAGCGTTGGTTCCCTTTTTTTGAACAAATTTTTTGGAAAGTCATAAACCGTTGTGAACACAGTCAACTATCTCCGCCCCTATCTGCGTCAACTAGAAGCAGAAGCCATTTACATCTTGCGCGAGGTGGTCGCCCAGATGGAGCGTCCGATCCTGCTGTTTTCTGGGGGGAAAGACTCGATTTTGTTGGTGCATCTGGCCCGGCGGGCTTTCTATCCGGGCCGCATCCCGTTTCCGCTGCTGCACATCGACACTGGCCACAACTTTCCGGAGACGCTGGCGTTTCGCGACCGATTGGTGGAGCAGGTTGGGGTTCAGCTGTTGGTCCGTTCTGTGCAAGATTCTCTCGACCAGGGGCGTGTGGTGGAAGAAAAAGGGCCGACGGCCAGCCGCAACGCGCTGCAAACTGTGACCTTGCTCGACGCGCTGGCAGAACTCAAGGCAGATGCTGCGATTGGGGGGGCTCGTCGCGACGAAGAAAAAGCCCGTGCCAAGGAACGCTTCTTTTCGCATCGCGACCGTTTTGGCCAGTGGGATCCCAAAAACCAACGGCCAGAGCTGTGGAGCCTGTACAATGGGCGAAAACATCAGGGCGAACACTTTCGTGTTTTTCCCATCTCGAATTGGACGGAAATGGACGTGTGGCAGTATATGCGTGAGAAACAGGTCGAGCTGCCCGAGCTCTACTTTGCGCACCTGCGTGCTGTGTTTGAGCGGGAGGGGATGCTGTTGGCCGATTCCCCCTACATCGGCCACTTGCCTGGTGAGGAGGTTCGCCTCCAGCAGGTTCGTTTTCGGACGATCGGCGATATGACCTGTACGGGAGCGGTGGTTTCGACCGCAGCGACGATCGACGATGTGATCGCTGAGATCACGGTTTCACGGTTCACCGAACGCGGCACGCGCGCCGACGATAAACGGACCGAAACGGCTATGGAAGACCGCAAACGGCAGGGATATTTTTGATGGAACTTTTACGATTTACGACTGCCGGCAGTGTAGACGACGGCAAAAGCACGCTGATCGGCCGCCTTTTGCTCGACAGCAAAGCGATTTTGGAAGACCAATGGGAGGCGGTGGAGCGGGCCAGCCGACAGCGCGGCGATGCCTATCTGGATCTGGCGTTGCTCACCGATGGCCTGCGCGCCGAACGTGAGCAGGGGATCACCATCGACGTGGCCTATCGTTTTTTTGCGACGGCTCGCCGCAAGTTCATCATCGCGGACACGCCGGGCCACATTCAATATACCCGCAACATGGTGACCGGCGCTTCTACTGCCGAACTGGCGATTGTGCTGATCGATGCTCGCCACGGCGTCGTCACCCAATCCAAACGACATGGTTTTCTGGCCGCTCTGCTTCAAATTCCGCATGTTCTGGTTGCAGTCAACAAAATGGATCTGGTCGATTTCAGCCAGACGACCTTTCAGTCGATTGTGGCGGAGTATCAGGCCTTTGCCAGCAAGCTCACCGTGCAGGACATCACCTATATTCCGATTTCAGCGCTGCACGGGGACAATGTGGTCGACAAAAGTGCTGTCATGTCCTGGTACGATGGGCCTACCTTGCTGCACCATCTGGAAAATGTGAAGACCGGCAGCAGCCGCAACCTGGTCGATTTTCGTTTTCCGGTCCAGATGGCTGTGCGTCCGCACCAGAATTTCCGGGGGTTTTCCGGGCAGGTGCTTTCTGGAACCCTCACACCGGGAGAAGATGTCGTGGTGCTCCCTTCGGGCAAAACCAGCCGTGTGCGCACACTGACAACATTGGACGGAGATCTGGCCGAGGTGGCTGCTGGGGATGCTGTCGTCCTGACCTTGGAAGATGAGATCGACATCAGCCGTGGTGACATGATTGTGCGGCGCAACAACCTGCCGCAGAGCGCCTCCCAGTTCGAGTGTATCCTCTGCTGGCTGAGCGAAAAGCCGTTGGCTGTGCAGAGCAGTTACATTCTGCAACACACCACGCGCCAGCTCCGTGCTTTTGTCGCCGAGCTCAACTATCGAATCGACGTCGATACGCTTCATCGTGAAGCTGCGACGACCCTCCAACTCAACGATATTGGGCGGGTGCGGCTGACGACGACCCAACCCCTTTTCTACGACCCCTACCAGATCAACCGAGCGACGGGCAGCTTTATTCTCATCGATCCCTTCACCAACGCAACGGTTGCCGCCGGCATGATCCGGCGGCGCGCCCAGGAACTGGATGAGCTGGTGGGCAGCGAACCCGAACGTTCCCGGTCGAGCAACGTTGTCTGGGAAAGTTCGGCGTTGACGCGTGCCATGCGCGAGGAGCGCAACCGGCACAAAGGGGGAATTCTTTGGTTTACTGGGTTGTCTGGTTCTGGCAAATCGACTGTGGCACGGCTGTTGGAGCGGCGGCTCTTTGCGGCTGGGGTGCAGACATTTTCTCTCGACGGGGACAATGTTCGGCATGGGCTCAACGGCGACCTTGGTTTTTCGGCGGCCGACCGCAAAGAGAACATCCGTCGGGTCGCTGAGGTGGCCAAGCTGGCCCTCGAACATGGCCATCTGGTGCTCTGTACCTTTATCTCCCCTTTTGCCGCAGACCGCGCCTTTGCCCGCTCGCTCGCACCGGCAGGCCGATTTCTTGAAATTTATGTGAAATGCACCCTGGACGTGCTCAAACGGCGTGACCCCAAAGGGCTCTATGCACGGGCGCTGCGCGGCGAAATTCCTGAGTTCACCGGGGTTTCTTCTCCCTACGAAGAGCCTGTCGCTGCGGAGTTGGTGGTCGAGACAGATGTCTGCAGCACCGAAGAGATCGTAGAAGCCATCTGGGAGGAGTTGCTGCGTCGCGGGATCCTCTCCCTCTAAACGTGGGACGGGAGTCAGCCCAGTGCCAGCAGAACAACGCCCGCCACCATCACGCCGGCTGCCCACAGCCGGCGTTGGCTTTGTCCCTCTTTAAGAAGGAGGGTGCCGAACAGAGCACCAAACAGGATGCTCAGCTCGCGCGCCGGGGCAATGTAACTGACCGGGGCTGTGGCGAGGGCGGTCAGCACCAGGATGTAGGCCAGTGAGCTCAACAGGGCGATCCCAGCTGCCTCCAGCCGATATTGCCGCCAGGCAGCGTGTACTTCGCTGCGACGTGGCCAGGCCAGCGGGGTCAACAGCAGCATGCGCCCGGCATTGGAACCGTACTCCAGCAGCAGGGGGGGCACCAGAAGGGTGCTGACCGCATATTTGTCCCACAGGGTGTAACAGGCGATCAAAAGCCCGGTGAGCAGCCCATAGCGGGCGCCGGCAGCGTGCGCTCGCATGCTCTGCTCTCCACCGGCGACAAAAAAGACCCCAGCGACGATCAGCGCAGCGCCTGCTGCTGAGAGCAGCGAGGGGCGTTCGCCGAGCAACAGGATGGCTCCCAGCAGGGAGAGCAAGGGCCCCGTCCCGCGTGCCAGTGGGTAGACGACGGAAAGATCGCCGCTCCGGTACCCTCGCTGCAGCAGCAGAAAATAGCCTACATGGATCGTTGCACTGCCGGCCATGGCTAGCCAGGCAAAGCTGTGCAGAACAGGCGGCCAGAGCCACAGATAGAGCCCGACCACTGGGGCCCAGAGCAGCAGTGTCAACGCTGAGAACAGCCATGTGAAGGCCACGCCCCCGCGCGCTCGTTTGGCCAGGAGATTCCAGGAGGCGTGGAGAACGGCTGCCAGCAGAACCAACAACAGGGCCAGGGCGGTCACAGGGCAGCACCCTTTTGAGAAGGGCGGATGCTCCTCGCCAGCGCACGTCGTCGGTTGCTGCTGTGCAGAACGATCTCTACCAGCAAGCGCTCACCCAGAGCGTTCAACTTGTTTTCAAAAGCGCATCGATCGAGTCCAGAATTTCGGGGGTGAGCTTGGGGACAACGGTCAGCGCCTGCATGTTTTCGGTGACCTGCTCGGCCCGACTGGCGCCCGTGATCACCGTGCTCACCTGTGGATTTTTTACACACCAGGCCAGTGCCAGCTGGGAGAGGGTGCAGCCCAGGTCGCCGGCGATCGGCTGCAGGGCACGCACCGCTGCCAGCCGTTGGGGGTTCTCCAGCATCGCTTTGAGCCATTCGTAGCCGGGCAGGTTGGCTCGGCTGTCGGCTGGAATCCCGGCATTGTACTTGCCTGTCAGCAGCCCCGAAGCCAGCGGGCTCCAGATGGTCAGCCCCAGTCCGATGTCGCCGTAAAGCCGGGCATATTCCTTCTCGACCCGTTCGCGGTGGAACATGTTGTACTGCGGCTGTTCCATCTGGGGTTTATGCAGATGGTGGCGTTGCGCGATCTCCCAGGCCGCGCGGATTTCGTCGGCGCTCCACTCCGAGGTACCCCAGTACAGCGCCTTGCCTTGGCGGATGATATCATGCATGGCAAAGACGGTCTCTTCGATCGGGGTATTGGGGTCTGGGCGATGGCAAAAGACCAGGTCGACGTACTCCATCCCCAGACGTTGCAGCGAGCCGTCGATTGCCTGCATCAGGTATTTGCGGTTGAGGGTGTTGCGTTCGTTGGGGCCAGCGTGGAGCCCCCAGAAAAATTTGGTCGAGACCACATAGCTGGCACGGCGCCAGCCGGCCCGCTTGAAGATTTCGCCCATGATCACTTCAGACTGCCCGCCTGCGTAGGCTTCGGCGTTGTCAAAAAAATTGACCCCTGCATCGTAGGCGGCCACCATACAGTCGTAGGCCGCGTCCACATTCATCTGAGTTCCGAAGGAGACCCAGGAACCAAAGGAGAGCTCGCTCACTTGGAGCCCTGCACTTCCCAGCCGTCGATACTTCATGGTCGATTCCTTTTCTGTTGGGAGCGAATATTGTTTGCGGAGGGATGCCCGATAACAGCCTATGGGGGCGATCCGCCGGGTGGGGCCATTTTGGCGAATTCTTCGTCGTTGACCAGGGTGATCACACGGAACGTCTCTGCATATTCCATCTCTTTGCCTTTGGCGGCCTCTGCCGACCACTGGCGCAGCATCGGTTCGGGGTCCCAGCCGTGCAGCTGGCTGGCGTGGCAGTGCAGGGCTGCAATTTTGCGTTCCAGCGTCTGCGAAATGTCCACCCAGGTATCGCCTGCCCCCCACCCTTCGATGTAGAGTTTGCGCACCTTGTGTGCGTTCAAGCCCTCGTCGTTCAGCTCGGCAAAGAGATGGGGCTGGCCCGCAGCCGGGAAGACTGCCTCCAAGGCTGCGGCAGCAGCGGCCCGATGGTCGGGGTGATTGACGTAGCTGTCGCTGACGAACCAGGCGGTTGGGTCGCCACAGACCACCACCTCGGGGCGGAAGCGGCGGATCTCGCGCACCAGTTTGCGGCGCAGCTCGAGCGTGTTGGCCAGCAAGCCATCTGGCTCGCGCAGAAAGATCACTTCCTGCACACCGGCAACTTTGGCAGCGTTCCGCTGCTCCTCTTCTCGGATCGCTGCGGCTTCGGTCTGGGTCAGGCGGGTGTCGGCGATCCCGACGTCACCGCTGGTCAGCAGCAGATAGGCGACGGTGGCCCCCGCATCGGTCCAACGGATGGCTGTGCCTGCTGTGCCAAACTCGATGTCGTCGGGGTGCGCGTAGATGAACAGGGCACGGCCAGGCACGTAGGGGGCAAAAGAACGCATAGACGCTTCTCCTTGTCACTGGTTGCATTGGGCTGCCTGATAGGCTTGAACGAGCGCTGCATCCACTGCTGCGGCCGCAGCCTGCAGGCTGGCCGCAGCATCCCCGACGCGTGCATCGGTGTTCAGCCCGTCTACGGCCTGGCTGAACAGGTCGTAGGCGATGAGCAGGTCAGACATTTGTGCAATTTGCAGGAGTACGTTGATACCGCGCGTCGAAGCTATCCACTGGTCGACAGTGGCACGCAGTTCGCGCACCTGGGCCACGCTGCTGTTGGGGTTGACCTCGAGGAGGGCGTGGAACGACTCGCGCAGCGAATCCAGTGTCTGGCAGACCCCCCGCCGCGCATCGGCGAGCGAGGGGGCGTTGTCGAAGCAGCCGGCAACAGGCACAGCCAGCAAAAGCAGGAGAAGCAGGAAAACACGTGTGAATGGCATCGTCGTCTCTCTTTGGCAAAGATCGCTTCCAGCAGTCCTGTTCTTCAAATCAGCCGGTCAATGGCTCGAGCGGCGTAGGGCGTTGGCCAAAGGTAGGCCCAGATCGTTTTACCGGCTGAGCCCAGCGCACGGCATTGCCGATCACACGCAGCACTTCGGGCTGGTGATAGGTGGGGTAGGTCTCATGGCCGGGCCGAAAATAAAAGATACGCCCCTGCCCGCGGCGATAGCAACAGCCGCTGCGGAAAAGCTCTCCCCCCTGGAACCAACTTACAAAGACCAGCGTTTCGGGCTCGGGGATATCAAAAAATTCTCCGTACATCTCCTCGTGTTCGATCTCAAAATACTCGTCGAGTCCCTCGGCGATCGGATGGCCGGGTGCGACGACCCACATCCGCTCCCGCTCGCCGGCCTCGCGCCATTTGAGGTTGCAGGTGGTGCCCATCAACCGCTTGAAGATCTTGGAGAAGTGGCCGGAGTGGAGCACAATCAATCCCATGCCCTGGAGGACCCGCTCGTGCACCCGCTCGACGATCTCGTCCTGCACTTCGTGGTGGGCCATGTGGCCCCACCAGACCAGCACATCGGTGCTGTCGAGGAGGTGGTCGGTCAGCCCGTGCTGGGGTTCGTCGAGGGTCGCTGTGTGCACGATCGCGCCGTGCCCGCGCAGATAGCCAGCAATTGCGCCGTGGATCCCCTGTGGGTAGATGGCAGCGATCTCAGGTTTTTGTCTTTCGTGGCGGTACTCGTTCCAGACCGTCACGCGAAGGGATGATACCATGCGTCAACCTCTCTTTGTCTGAGTCGAATCATTTTGTTTGGCAGCAGGGTCTTGTCAGGCTGGGTGGGTTCCTTGCTGGGCTGTGACAGGGACGCCGCCTCGTTCTGCCGAGGCTCGGATCATGTCCCAGAGGAGCGCCATGCGCAGGCCGACTTCAGGCGGGCTGGGATTTTCCAAGGTGCCTTGACAGACCCGAATGAATTGTTCCCAGGCCCCGTGGGAAGGTGGAACTTCCACCGGCGTCAGATTGGCCTCGCCCTGGCGTTGGATTTCGAGCCGTTCTCCCCACACACCGGTGCGCACAATGCCCCCTGTACAAAAGACCCGCACATCTGACGCACAGGATTCGATCGTGTCTCCGCAGCCGCTCAGGCTGATCAAAACCCCCGAGGCCAGCCGGGCCATGACAGTGCCCAGGATGTCGACCCGGCGGCCGCGGTTGTCCAGCCAGGCTGCGACTTCCACTACCGGCTCCCCTGCCAGATCTGATACGGTGTTGAGCAGATGGGCGCCCGTATCGAAGAGAAAGCCTCCGCCAGCAATCTCGGGGATCTGGCGCCAGGTGTTCTGGGTATAATGGTTCCAGCCTTGCCAGACCACCCCATGGATGGTCAGGATGTTCCCCAGTTCGCCCGAACGCAGCCATTGGACTGCGGTGCGGATTTGTGGAGAGAGGCTGCCGTTGAACGCGACGACCAGATGGCGCTGGGCGCGGTCGCGGGCGGCGATCAGACTGTGTGCCTCTTGGCTGTTGAGCACCATGGGCTTTTCCAGCAGGACGTGCAGCCCAGCCTCCAGACAGGCGACGGCCTGGTCGTGGTGCAGCGCGTGGGGGGTGATGATAAACGCAGCATCCAGCTCGCCGGCATGATGCCGCAGCAGGGTGGTCAGATCGGGTACATTGGGGGGCGGCACGACGCCTGCATCTTTGAACAGCAGGGCAAAACGCTGGTAGGTCGGCGCCGACGGTTCGCAGACGACCGGAACCGAGACAATCTCCTGGTGGCGCAACATGGACGCGGCGTGGTGGCAAGCCATTCCGCCACAGCCGATCACGGCGATACGCAAAGGGGGGGCCGATGGCTCAGCGTGTTTGGACGACATAGACAGACTCCTCCTGGTTTCAGCACGGCCGTGGACACGGCGCGAAATGGACAAGCAGAGCAGCTTTCATTATACCCGAGCGTTCCGTCCCCAAGCAACCCAGATGGCTGTCCTTCTACGAAGCGGCCCGGCCGGCTGCGAGCACCCACTGCTGGAGGGCGACGGCTGCCCCCTCGGCTTCGAGGGGGGGAGCCACCCAGTCGGCCACTGCTTTGACGGCATCGCCTGCATTCCCCATCGCAATGCCCCACCCCGCCGCTTGCAGCATCGGAATATCGTTGTCTCCAAACGACGCTGATATTCTGGCAGCAGGTCGGGCGTTCCAGGCTGGCTGCGGTTGAATGTGATCACTTTGACAGGGGAATGGGCATCCACAGCAGCGACCAGCGGCTGAAATTCTGCAACGAGCGCTGCAGGGGCTCCCAACAGATGGTGCAACAGCTCCTCTTCGGTGGGCGTCCCCCCCTGGCTGTTGCGGTAGATCCGGGTGTGCCCTTGGGCGTCGTTGAAATAAAAGGCCGTCGGAGAACGCTGTGCGTCGACAAAGGCGGCGATCGAGCGGGCCGAGTCGATCGGCAGCGCAATCTCAGAAAGCACGCGACCGCTGATCGGGTCGCCGATGACTGCGCCCTGGGTCGTCATCACCGGGTGGGTGAGCTGCAGATCGCCGGGCAACTGATGGCGGATGTAGTCGAGCGTGCGGCCGGTTCCGATCGTCACGGGAATGCCTGCGGCCTGCACAGCTTCGATGGCATCGTGGACGGCCTGGCTGATGCGGGTGCGCTGGTAGGGGTTGAGGATGGTGCCATCCAGATCGAGGACGACCAGATCAAAAGGTTGCATAGATGTCAATGTCCTGGAGCGGTCACAGACGAAACGTCACGATGCGGTCGTGGCCTTGGTAGTCCTGGCGCAGCACGAACTGGGTGGCCCCAGGGAGGCTGCTGTGCACCAGCGCCTGCACGGCCTTGCCCTGGTTGTAGCCGATCTCGAGTGCGACCAGGCAGCCTGCCCGGCAGTGGGCCGGCAGCTGCGTCAGCAGCCGCTCGATCAGATCCAGCCCGGCGGGGCCGGCGACCAGCGCCTGGGGAGGCTCGTAGTCGCGCACATCCCTGTCCAGCTGTAGATAGTCGGTGCTGGTGACGTAGGGCAGGTTGGCGACCACGATGTCTGCCAGCACCGGCAGACTGGCGAGCAGGTCGCTGGCGACGAGCCGGACGCGCGCCTCCAACCGCAGCTGCGCCACGTTGTGGTGGGCCACCGCCAATGCTGCACGGCTGTTGTCGAGCGCGTAGAGGAAGGTGTTGGGCGCGTGTGTGGCCACCGCTACGGCGATCGCCCCGCTGCCGGTGCCGACATCTGCCACGGTCACTGACCCTGGGGCGGCCTGGGTTGCAGCGTGCAGCACCTGCTCGACCAGCAGTTCGGTCTCGGGGCGCGGGATCAACACACGCGAGTCGACGGCCAACGTCAACCCATAAAAGTCGCGGTATCCCGTCAAGTAGGCGACCGGTTCGTGTCGGCAGCGCCGCGCGATCAACGCCGAATACTGGACAAGCTGTTCTGGGGTCAGCCGCAGCTCGGGGCAGGCAAACAGCCAGCTGCGCTCGACGCCCAGCAGATGGGCGAGCAGAACCTGGGCATCGAGACGGGCCGTAGTGGGGTTGCCGGCCGCAGCGATCTGTCGCGCGGCCGCAGCCACCCGCTCTCCTACCGTCCCGGGGGGCATCCGGCCTGTCGCGCTGCTCGGATCGGGTGGGGCGAAGAACAAGGACAAGGGCAGGGTGGTCACAGGGGGGCGGCTCCTGTTTCAGCGCTCAGCGCTTCCAGCCGCTGGGCCTGGTCGAAGGCGGCGAGCTCTTCGATAAATTCGTCGATACTGCCGTTGAGCACATGGTCGAGCTGATAGACAGTCTTGTTGATGCGGTGGTCGGTGACCCGGCTCTGGGGGAAGTTGTAGGTGCGAATTTTTTCGCTGCGATCTCCGGAACCGATCTGGCTGCGTCGGGTGGCCCCCACCTCTTCCATTCGTTTTTCTTCTTCGATTTCATAGAGTCGGGTGCGCAGGATGCGCATCGCCTTGAGCTTGTTTTGCAGCTGGCTCTTTTCATCCTGGCAGGAGATAACGATTCCGGTCGGAAGGTGGGTGAGACGCACGGCCGAGTCGGTGGTGTTGACGC
>JAPLGY010000443.1 GCA_026389955.1 Caldilinea sp.
GGCCGACGGCACGGTGACCCGCACCGAAGCTGCGATCAACGCCGCCGTCGCCCAGCGGACGGCCGAACGGCTGCGCCGTGCCGGCGCCGATGTGGTGGTGCTCGACGAGTACGACGAACGGCTCCAGGGGTTGGAAGCCGCCGTGCTGGTCAGCCTCCACGCCGACAGCTGCATCGACGCCAGCGGCTACAAAGCTGCCGCGCACACCTATTCGGTGATTCCAGAAACCAATCGCCGCCTGCTTGCCTGTATCGACGCCGCCTACCCGGCCGCCACCGGGCTGGCCTTTCATCCCAACACCGTCACCCACAACATGACAGAGTACCATGCCTTCCGGCGCATCGCTGCGACCACCCCAGCAGCCATTTTGGAGCTTGGCTTTCTGGGCGGGGATGGGGCCCTGCTGACCGAACAGCCTGAACTGCCCGCCCGCGGGGTGAGCGACGCCATCCTTTGTTTTTTGAAAGCACAGGCCACCCAGAAGCCATGAACTTCCAAATTGAAAGCCTCGATCCTGCCCAGGCCCACGAGAAATACCCGCTGCTGGCAGAGCTTTGGAACCGTGCCTTGCCCCCAGAACGGGCCTTCTCGGCAGCGTCTGTCCGTTTCAACCTGCTCCCCTCCCTCGGCGTGAGACGCGTTCGTGTGCTGGCCACCGCTGCAGAAGAAGGCGCGGTCGGCTTTGCGATTGCCAGCGCCTTGCAAGGAGAACCAAAGGTCACCCCTCGCGGCCAGGGCTGGCTCGAAGCCCTGGCCGTGCTGCCCGAACAGCAGGGCCAGGGGGTCGGCAGCACACTGCTCCACCATGCGGAAAGCTGGCTGGCGGCGCAGCACTGTGCTGCAGCAGCGGTCGGCGGAGGGCCCCGCCCCTTCTGCCCGGGCCTGCCGGACAGAGACGCGCTCCCTCCCTTCTGGGCCCACCGCGCCTACCAGGCCCGGGGGACGGTCTGGGATCTGGCCGCCAACCTGGCCACCTACACGCCGCCGCCCCACCTGCGCGAGCCCCCCTGCGCCGTCCGACCTGCCACCCCCCCACAGCAGGAAGATCTGCTGCATTTTTTGCGGCGTGAATTTCCAGGACGCTGGCGTTATGAGGCGGAGAGCCTGCTGGCCGACGGCGGGCGGATCTCCGACTACATGCTGCTCTGGACAGAACGGGGGGTCGACGGCTGTTGCCTGCTCACCTTCCCTGATTCTGGCCGCCCGCTCGAACGCCTCTCCCCCTTCCAACTGCCCAGACCCTGGGGACAGCTGGGATCGATCGGAGTGAGCGCAGACCAGCGGGGACGCGGCATGGGGGCAGCCCTGCTCGACGCTGGCCTGCGGCGCCTGCACAACAACGGGATCAACGGCTGTGTGATCGACTCGGCGACAGAGGTCGAATTCTACCGTCCCTTTGGCTTTGAATATGCTCGGACATCTCTGCTGCTGGAGCGCAGCCTATGAACAACCTCCTTACCCTCCCCGGCCAGAGCTTCCCCATCGGCGCCACGCTGCTCTCCGGCGGGGTCAATTTTTCGGTCTACTCGCGCAGCGCCACCGCCGTCGAACTCCAGCTCTTCAACACGGCCGACGACAGCCAGCCCAGCCAGAGCTTCCTGCTGGACCCCCAGGTCAACCACACCTTTTCCTACTGGCATCTCTTCGTGCCCAACCTGCACGCCGGCCAGCTCTACGGCTATCGCGCCTATGGCCCCCACGAGCCCGAGACAGGGCTGCGTTTTGACCCAGCCAAATTGCTGCTCGACCCCTACGGACGCGGGGTGGTGGTGCCCACCGGCTACAGCCGCCAGGCAGCCACCCAGCCCGGCGACAACACCGCCCAGGCCATGAAAAGTGTCGTGGTCGACCCCCACCGCTACAACTGGGAGGGAGACAGCCCCCTGAGGTTGCCCTTCAACCGCACCATTATCTATGAAATGCATGTGCGCGGCTTTACCCGCCACCCCAACTCCGGCGTCACACCGACCCGTCGCGGGACCTACGCCGGGTTGGTCGAAAAGATTCCCTACCTGCAGCAGCTGGGCATCACGGCGGTCGAACTGCTGCCGATCTTCCAGTTCGACCCGCAGGATGCCCCACCCGGGCACGTCAACTACTGGGGCTACAGCCCGGTCTCCTTTTTCGCCCCGCACCTCCAGTACAGCGTCAGCCAAAACCCGCTGGCAGCCATCGACGAATTTCGGGACATGGTCAAGGCGCTGCACCGCGCCGGCATCGAGGTGATCCTCGACGTCGCCTACAACCACACGGCTGAAGGAAACGCCCAAGGACCTACCTTCAGCTTTCGAGGCCTCGACAATGACACCTACTACATCTTGGAGCCCGAACGCGACCGCTACGCCAACTACAGCGGGACCGGCAACACCCTCAACGCCAACCAGTCCGTCGTGCGCCGGTTGATTCTGGACAGCCTGCACTACTGGGTGGAAGAGATGCATGTCGACGGCTTTCGCTTTGATCTGGCCTCGATCCTGTCGCGCGACGAAACCGGGACCCCGCTCGCCAACCCTCCCATCCTTTGGGACATCGAAACCGACCCCGTGCTGGCCGGTGTCAAGCTGATCGCCGAAGCCTGGGATGCCGCCGGGCTCTACCAGGTCGGCACCTTTTTGGGCGACCACTGGAAAGAATGGAACGGCCGTTTCCGCGACGACATCCGATCGTTTGTTCGGAGCGACCCTGCCACGACGGCTTCACCCTCAACGACCTGGTCTCCTACAACCAAAAACACAACCAGGCCAACGGCGAGGAAAACCGAGACGGACACGACGACAACCGCAGCTGGAACTGCGGCGTAGAAGGGCCCACCCACGACCCGGTCGTCGAAGCCGTACGCGTCCGCCAGATCAAAAATTTCTTTGCGATCACCCTGCTGTCCCTGGGGGTGCCCATGATCCTGATGGGAGACGAGGTGCGGCGGACCCAGCGGGGCAACAACAATGCCTATTGCCAAGACAACGAAATCAGCTGGTTCGACTGGGATCTGTGCACACGCCACACAGAACTGCTGCACTTCGTCCAGAAGCTGATCCGCTTCCGCAAAGAGGTGAGCATCTTCCAAGACGGGCACGGGCTCAGTCTGAACGAACTGCTCCACTATGCCCGGATCGAATGGCACGGCGTCGAACCCTACAAGCCTGACAAACGCTATGAATCGCGCAGCCTGGCTCTGGCCCTGCGGGGAAGCGGCCAGGCGTTTCAGGTGATGGCCAATTTCTACTGGGAGGCACTCGATTTTGTCCTGCCACGCCCGCCCCGGCGCAGCGCCAGCTGCTGGCGCCAGGTGCTCGACACCGCTCTGCCGGCGCCACACGATTTTCACCTGCTCCACGAAGCGCCTGCAATCCCCGATTTGATCTATCGGGTCGCCCCCCGCACTGTCGTGCTGCTGGTCACAGAAATCCACGGCCGCCCACGCTGGATGCCGGGCCTCACGGCCCGCCAGCCCCATAAACTGCTCTGACCGCTCTCCAGGCCGCAGAGAGCGTCGGTCCCGTCCGTCAAGTCTGATTCAGGTGGGCGCCCCTCCTTCCCAAACGCCCGCCGCTTGACACCGACTCAAGCGGATAGGCTTGCGCGTACCACCAGCTGGCGCTGGAAACATGCTGGTCTGAAGATGACACGGTCATTCGCCATGAGGCATCGGGGCCGCACGTGCCCCTGCTCTGTCCGGGTAGATTCCTGATGGGAGATTGCTGGAAAGAACGTTGCAGCCTACTTGCGTCTGCGACAGGCCCTGTTGTACAATGGGATTGGAAACAGTTGGGTTGTTTACAAGGAGAATTGGTATGCCGTTCAATTTTGGTCCTGTCGAGCTGCTCCTGATCTTGGTGATTGTCGCCATGCTTTTCGGGGTAGGCAAGCTGCCAGAAGTCTTTGGTGCAGTCGGCAAAGGGATTCGGGAATTTCGCAAAGAATCCGGCGTAGAGAAAAAGAATCAAGTCGTCGAGTCGGTCGAAAAGCAGTCTCTTCCCGGGGACTCTGCCCCACAGGTATAACGCTGGCCAGCGTTCTACCTGTGGCCATTGAACGTTAAATTTTCCCCATCAGGC
>JAPLGY010000536.1 GCA_026389955.1 Caldilinea sp.
CGGCGATCGACAGAACGCTGGCCGCCACGTTGGGGAGCCGCGCGGTCACGGCTGTGGCCCCCAGCCCCTCCCGGACCCACCCCAACAGCCAGAGATACAGGGGCGGTTTGTCAGGCCAGACCTGCAGAAAAAAGGGGTCGACCTGACGACCATAGAGCGCCCAGTAGCTGTAGATCGCCTCGTCCGGGTGGAAGGCAAACCGATCCAGCAGGGCCAGCCGCAGCGCAAAGCCCACCCACAAAATCCCAGCCAGCAGCCACGCCGAAGGCATGGCACGAGCAGCCCGCATGGCTCAGTCGACGAAACGATATTTCACCAACGTGCGCAGTGCGGCGATGCCGTCACGCCAGGTAATCTTCTTCCCCTCGTGGAAATCACGGCCGTTGTAGCTGATCGGCACTTCGTAGATGGTGTAGCCACGTTTGAGGATTTTGGCGGTCAGCTCCGGCTCGATCTCGAAACGCCGGCTGCGCAGGGGCATCCCGTCGATCACGGTGCGGCGAAAACATTTGTAGCAGGTCTCCATGTCCGAAAGCGAGGTGCCGTAGAAGAGATTGGTGGCCACGGTCAACAGCTGGTTGCCCAGGGTGTGGCTCAGACGCATCGCCGCGCGCGGCCCCCCCAAAAAACGACTCCCGTAGACCACCGCAGCCCGCCCTTCCAGGATCGGTTCGACCAATCTGACAAAATCAGACGGGTCGTATTCCAGGTCAGCATCCTGGACGACCAGGAGATCCCCGGTGGCATGGCTGAACCCTGTGCGCAGCGCAGCCCCTTTTCCGCTGTTGGCTGCATGAAACAGGATGGTGAGCCCAGGGATTCCCTGCTGCTGCCACTTCGCCAGCAGCTCGCGCGTCCCATCGGTCGAACCGTCGTCGACCAGAATAATCTCGCGCTCAAGCACGATCGGTCCTTGCAGTTTGGGATTGCTGCCAGTGGGGTCGACGGTCAGGTCCACCGTGCGCACCAGCCGAACAATTTCTTCCAACGTTGCCCGCTCGTTGTAGACAGGCATCACGATCGACAACTTCATAAAGGATCGCCGCCCATAGACTACTGCTCGCTGGCCTGATGGGCCAGAATAATGGCCTCGGCCACCGCACGCATCGGTTTGCGGTTGTTCATGCTCATCTTCTGGATCTTGCGGAAGGCGTCGGTTTCGTTGAGCCCCTGGGTGTCCATCAAAATTCCTTTGGCACGGTCGACCGCTTTGCGGGTTTCCAGCGCGTCCTGCAGGCTGTTGACTTCGCGCTCCATGGTGCGAAACTCGCTGAACCGCGCCAGGGCCACTTCGATCGACGGGGTCAAGTCGCTCTCCCGAAAAGGTTTGACCAGATAGCCCGCCACGCCAGCCTGGCGGGCACGCTGCACCAGATCCTGCTGGCTGTACGCGCTGAGCAGCAGCACGGGGGCCACACGCTCTTCGGTCAGCAGGCGGGCAGCTTCAATCCCATCCATATCTGGCATCTTGATGTCCATAATGACAACGTCGGGGCGCAGCTCGCGCGCAAGATGGACGGCACTGCGGCCGTCGCCCACTTCGCCTACGACCAGGTAGCCCAAGTTGGTCAGCATTTCCCGCAAGTCCATGCGGATCAGCGACTCGTCGTCGGCGATAATCACTCGTGTGCGTTCCACCTACAACCGCTACCTTTCTGGTGATCCTGTCTTGCGATCCTGTCTTGCGATCCCGTCTTGCGATCCAGGTCGCTCATCTCTTCGCTGCCGGCAGAAGCCCATCCGGTTTGATCGAAGTCTTTTGTTGTACTTTTACCGCATAAGGTATCTTCTTGGCAAACCGTTCTAAACGTTACGGTGCATCCAGCCGACCGGTTACACGCTGCGGGTGTTGCGTTTGGGGAGAGTCACCCGGACAGAGGTGCCGACAGGGCCCGACGGCTCCCCGGCCCAGAGCGACTCCAGCTGCAACGTGCCTTTCAAATCGTCGGTCACCAGTGTATGTACGATCTGCAGCCCCAACGTCTGCCCGATCTGGGCCGGGTCAAACTCGGCGGGCAGCCCCGCCCCATCGTCGACGACCTCAATCTGGACAGCGTCGCCCTGGTCTTCCAGCAGAATCCGGATCGTCCCCTGGGCACGGTCTTTGAGGCCATGTTCCACCGCGTTGAGCAGCAGTTCGTTGACCACCATCGCCAGCGGAGTCGCCTGGCTGGCGGGCAACCGCACCGAAGGCCCCTGCACCTGGATGAGAATCTCTTGATCCGGGCGCGCCGAGACTTGGGTGACCTGGTTGGCGATCCGCTGGCATACATCGCGCACGTTGATGGGCCGGTGTTCGTCCTGGCTCAAGAATTCGTGGATGACCGACATGCTGAGCACTCGGTTGACCGCGTCGGTCAGATGCTGGCGAGCCTCCTCGTTCTGGGTTCGCCTTGCCTGGATGCGCAGGATGGCCGCAATGTTCTGCAGGTTGTTTTTGACGCGGTGATGGACCTCCTGGATGATGGCAGATTTGACGTTGAGTTCGCGTTCTTTTTGTACAGCCTCGGTGGCGTTGTGGATCAGCACGAGGACGGCTTCCACCTCATGCTCTCCCCCCGGCATAAAGGGGGTCCACGGCAAAGCCAGCCAGTAGTTCCGCCAGCGGACGGCTGGCATGCGCAGCGGGATCGCCGATCGCACCCAAGTTCGGCCCTCTTGGCCTTCGACTCGCTCGGCCTGACAGAGCTGGCTGGCAAAGACCCGTTCGACAAGCTGCACGTCGTAGGGTTCGAGCGAGGCCAGCGGCTGGCCGTGCGTCTCGGGCAGGATGCCGATGCTGCGGAAGAGGTTGGCGGCGATCCCGCTCATGTAGACGACGGTGCGGGTGGCATCGACCATGTAGATGCCGTCGTAAAGCGAGAAATTGCCCAGGGCTGCAGCGCTGGCCAGCTCCCCACGCACACACATCTCCTGCAGCCAGACCACAGCCTGGCGGAAGTGGCGGCTGCGTCGGCGCTGGCGTTCGTGGGCGATCATGTTGGTCTCGACCAGCAGCGCGCCGAGCACCCGGCCATCCGGGCTGTGGATCGGGAAGACATCCTGGATCACCGGGGCACCGTCGCTCAATACTTCGCGCCGCCGACGCCCACCGCTGCCGCTGCTCAACGATTGAAACAACAACGGCTGCTCCCCAGCATTCAAAATTCGTCCGGTCGCATCTTTGCGGTACAAAGAGGAGATTGAACTG
>JAPLGY010000147.1 GCA_026389955.1 Caldilinea sp.
CAGGCTGTAAGCGAGGGTCGAGGGGGTGCGGGCGACCTCGTCCAGTTGTTCGACGCTGGCGAGATGGACGATCAGCGGGTCTGTGAAAGGGCGCTGCTTGGCTGCAAAAATGCGGTCCACGGCAGAAGGGTCGAGGGCATTGGCGCCGAGGCCGTAGACGGTCTCGGTGGGGAAGGCGACGAGCTGTCCTTGGACCAGGGCGTGGGCAGCGATCGCCAGGAGACCAGCGTCGGGGTGAATCGGGTCAACGGAGAGGATCTGGGTAGTGACCATGTGGGGGTAGCTGGGCGTGTGTTTACAGCAGCGCGACGACCTGGTGGGCGAGCATGGCCAGCTCGGAGGGATCGGCGACGCGCGCGTTGTTGGCGAGCATCGGCTGGTTTTCAGCCGAGCGCATCGAATCGAGCAGCGCTTCTGCGGAGGGGGTGGGGGAAGGAGGGCGGGCGTGGGCAAAGTCGACGGCTGCGAGCAGCGCCGCGTAAAGCTCGGGCAGATCGGTGCTGGAACTCCCAGGGTGCAGGGCGTCGGCGATGGGTTGGTAGCGGGCGGGGGCACCGGCGATGCTCCACGCCAGGGTCGCCTGCATGGCGAGGGCCACAGCGACGGCGTGGGGCAAATGGGCCACCGTGCCGAGCGCGTGGCCGATGTTGTGGGCGAGGCCGGTGCCAGACTGGTCGATCGCCAGCCCGGCCAGGCAGGCGGCCTCCTGCATCTGCAGCCGGGCTGACAGGTTGTCGGGGGCAGCGACGGCGGCAGGCAAGGCGCCTCTGATCAGGCGCACGGCCTGGAGCGCATAGCTCTGGGCGATGGCATTGCTCCGCTGGCTGGTGGCGGCCTCGACGGCATGGACCAAGGCATCCAGGCCGGTGGTGGCGGTCAGGGTGGGGGGGAGGGTCACGGAGAGCGCAGGGTCGAGCAGCGCCAGGTCGGGGCGCAGTTCGTCTCCCCAGGCCCAGGACTTGCGTCCGTGCGCGTCGGTGAGCACACAGGTGCGGGTCACCTCTGCGCCGGTGCCGCTGGTGCTGGGCACCATGATAGCGGGCAGCCTTCCTGAAAACGGGGCAGCGCACATCATGTAGTCGTCCATCGGCCTTTCTGCGACCGCAACGGCGGCGGTCAATTTGGCGATGTCGAGGGCTGTGCCGCCCCCGAGCCCGACCACGGTGCAGCGTTGCTTTTGCATTTGTGCCCGCGCAGCTTCTGCGGCCGCGTTGACTGTGGCGACGGTCGGTTCGCCCGGCGGGGCCAGAAACAGGGCCACCGTGCTCTGGCGGGCCAGTGTGGCTTGAACGTTGGCGACCCAACCGGCGGCGGCCATGCCCTGATCGGACACCAGCAGCACGCAGGGGGTTCCCAGCCGGACAACCTGGTCGGGCAGGGTGGACAGGCTCCCTGGGCCGACCTGCAGCGGAGGGCTGGGGGTGAATTGGTAGGAGTGGAGCGTTGCTGCGGGCATGGCTGGCCTTCTCAGATATCCAGGCGGGCCTGGTTGGCATGGGTCTGGATAAAACGGCGGCGTGGGGGGACACTGGAGCCCATCAGCATATCGAACGTGCGGTCGGCCTCGGCCGCATCTTCGATGCTGACGCGCAAAACCGTGCGGTTGGCAGGGTTCATCGTGGTCTCCCAAAGCTGTTCGTCGTTCATTTCGCCGAGCCCTTTGTAGCGCTGGTCGAGCTTGACATTGCCTTCGCCCAGCTCTTTGCGCAGTGCGTCCAGCGCCTTGTCGTCGTAGACATAATCGCTGGAGCGTTTGTTTTTCCCGTTTTCGATACGGTTGGTTGTGACCCGGTACAGGGGGGGCTGGGCGATGTAGAGATGGCCTTGGGCGACCAGCGGTTCCATATAGCGGTAAAAAAAGGTGAGCAGCAGGGTGCGGATGTGGGCTCCGTCGACGTCGGCGTCGGTCATGAGGATAATGCGGTGATAGCGGAGCCCGCCCAGCTCAAAATTTTCGCCGATATTGGTGCCGAGCGCTGTGATGAGTGCCTGGATCTCTTTATTGGCGAGGGCTTTGTCCAGGCTGGTTTTTTCGATGTTGAGAATTTTGCCGCGCAGCGGCAGGATTGCCTGGAAGCGGCGGTCGCGCCCTTGTTTGGCGGTGCCTCCTGCGCTGTCTCCCTCGACAATATAGAGTTCGCATTCTTCCGGGTTGCGGCTGGAGCAATCGGCCAGTTTGCCGGGCAGGGTGAGGCTTTCGAGGGCGCTTTTGCGGATGACCAGGTCGCGGGCTTTTTTGGCGGCCTCGCGTGCCCGGTAGGCGGTGCGGCATTTCTCCACGATGGAGCGGGCGTCGCGTGGGTTTTCTTCCATCCAGCGACCCATGGCTTCGGCGACGGCTGTTTCAACATGGTAGCGGACCTCGTTGTTGAGCAGCTTGAGTTTGTTCTGTCCTTCGAACTGGGGTTCGACCACTTTGACGCTGATGATGGCGGTCATCCCCTGGCGGGTGTCGTCTCCGGTAAAATTTTCTTCTTTTTCTTTGATCAGCCCTTGTTTGCGGGCGTAGTCGTTGATCATGCGGGTGACGGCGGTGCGCAGGCCGGTCAGGTGGGTGCCGCCGTCAGGGGTGTTGATCGTATTGGCGAAGGCGAAGACAGACTCTGAGAAGCTGTCCGTGTACTGGATGGCGGCCTCGACCTGGGTTGTTTCGACTTCCAGGTCGATGTGAACAGGTTCGTTGGCCACTGTGCGGTTGCGGTTGAGATAGCGGACGAAGGATTTGACCCCTCCCTCGAAGTAGAAGTTGGTTTCGTGGGGGTGTTCGGGGCGTTCGTCGACGAAACAGATGTCGATCCCATTCGTCAGAAAGGCCATCTCGCGAAAGCGGGTGGCCAGCGTATGGGAGTTGTATTCGAGCACCTGGAAGATGGTATCATCGCGCAGGAACGTCTGGATGGTGCCGGTCTCTTCTGGGTCGCAGCTTCCGATCACCTCGACGTCGGTGACGGGAACCCCGCGTTCGAAGCGCTGGCGGTAGAGGTTGCCGTTGCGTTTGACTTTGGTTTCCATCCAGGTGCTGAGGGCGTTGACGGCGCTGACGCCGACCCCATGCAGGCCCCCGGAGACCTTGTAGCCGCCGCCGCCAAATTTTCCGCCGGCGTGCAGCTTGGTCATGACGACTGTGACCGCTGGGAGTCCGGTCTGTTTTTGGATGTCCACCGGAATCCCGGCGCCGTTGTCTTCGACGCTGAGGCTCTCGTCTTTGTGGATGGTGATGCGGATGCGGCTGCAGCGGCCTTGCATTGCCTCATCGATCGAGTTGTCGACCACCTCGTAGACCATGTGGTGGAGCGCTTTTTGGTCGGTGCCGCCGATGTACATGCCGGGGCGGCGGCGGACGGCCTCGAGCCCTTCGAGCACCTGGATCTGGTCGGCGTTGTAGACGACTGGGGATTTTTTGTTGGGTTCGGTCATGCAATCCTCCACGGACAAGGCAGCAGGTGCTGGCTCAACAGATCTGGCCAGTCTCCCCTCAGCGAACGAATTCAGCGTCGCTGGCCAGATAATGGGTGCGGTAAAAGATGAGCAGCGCCATAGCGAGGCCGCTGCCGACAAACGCGTTGACGACGAGGGCTGGGAAAAGGATCCATCCGGCGCTGTTGAGCAGCTGTGCGAGCAGCAGGGCGATCCCCAGCCCGATCAGGCTGTTCAGGGTGATGAATCCCAAGGTAGACAGAAAATGGGTGCGTGCCACCTGCAGGCTGCGCCGCAGCGCAGCGACTGGAGAGAGGGTATCCATCACCACGGCCGCAGTTGCAAAATAAAGATAGAAAAAGACAAGCAGGCTGAGCGCGCCGGAGGCCAACGCCAGAAACGACCCGATGGCTGGGTTGAGCAAGGTGAGCAGGCCGATGGCCAGGCTGAGCGGCAGGTAGATGGCCAACAGGAGAAGCAAGATGAGCAGGAGCAGGCCCAGGATACGCAGCCAGTGGAGCAAAATGCGTGCGGGCAACAGACGCACGGGCAGGCCAGAGAGGCTGCCGATCGGCAGGCAGCGGGCCAGCAGGCTCAGGTAGATGACCCCGAGCAGCAGGCCGAGCAGCGTGAAAAGAATCCAGAAAAGCAGGGCTTCGGCGGCAGTTCCCACCTCGATGGCAGATGGGGAGAGCTGGACAGTGCCAGCCAGCAGACTGGGCATATGCAGCAGCCAGGTGCTGGTCAGGGCGGAGAGGAGATTGAACGCGTCGCTGCTCTGCTCGAGGCTGTCGGCTATCTGCTGGGTAAGCGCTACGGTCGCCTCAGGCATCCCGGAGACTGATGCCAGGCTGCGGTACCACTCTGCCAGCTGGACGACGAGGGGGGTTACCCGGAGGGGGGGGGCCAGCCAGAGAAAGACATCCAACAACACTGGAATCACCAACAACTCCAGCCGCCACCGTACAAATCGAAATCCTGCTGACAGGCAGTCAATGACGCTCAAGCGATCCTGGCCTTTTGTCTCGTCGTTGTTTTGGAGGCACCTGGGGAACGGGCTCAAACGGTCTGTTTCGCCACGGTGCACCTTCATTCCTGTCTTTGAGTATAGCACACCCTTTGCAGGGGGGACGAATTCTGCCGCGAACGATCCATCGCGTTGGCTATGCCTAAAGGGCGCGTTATCTATGACAACCTACGCAAGTTTATCAAGTTTTCGATCGGCGGCACTCTTGGCAAGACCTTGACGGGGGTGTATATGCGGAAAAGGAGGAACCAAGCTGTCTGCCACTGTCCTGTTCGACTTGATTGTGGTATAAAAATCACACGGCAGCCCCTTTTTACGGCTGCCATCAACTCCTTTTTCGCCGAGACTGCTTTCATGATGACAAACAAAGCCCTGATGACCGGTCAGAAAGACATCCAAAACGAATCTCTGGGTGAGAAGCTCAAGAGAATCGTCCATGAAATCCCGGAAGGGAACATAACGTTGCTGGAAATCCTTGAAATCTTCAAGGACGACGGCCTGCTTTTGCTGTCTGTCTTCCTTGCGCTCATTTTCTTGGTGCCAGTCTCCATTCCCGGTGTCAGCACGGTGTTCGGTACAGCCATTCTGCTGATAGGGATCGCTCGGCTCTTCCAGCGTCATTTATGGCTCCCAGAGAAGATCGCCCGACGCACAATCTCCGCTGAAAAATTGGCGGCCGGTCTGAAAAGGGCGCTCCCCTGGTTTCATCGCTTTGAAAAGATTAGCCAGCCCAATCGCTTATCCTGGCTGACCGGTAACGTGCCAGGGCTGACAAACAAGCTGGCCTATATCCTTGCAGCCCTCCTGTTGATGGCTCCCTTTGGGTTTGTCCCCTTCAGCAACACGCTCCCTGCGCTTGCACTCATCTTTTTTGCGATCGGTGAGATCGAAAAGGATGGCGGCAGCATCCTGATAGGGTATCTTTTCACCTCGGCGACGGTCATTTATTTCAGCGTCCTGATTGCGGGCGGCAGCTTAACGATATGGGAAGGATGGCAACGCCTGCCACTGTAATCCGGGAACTCCAAATGTGAATTCAGGCCAGTTTGCAGATGGGGTGCGATGTAGATCCTCAAAAGTGTGCTTTGTGCTGGAACAGGAAAGTGGTTGCTGACGTTGAGACAGTGCTGCGTCTGTGCAGCATTTAGAGAGATTAATCAGGGTTCAGGGATAGAGGGTATGGCTTCTTTTGTGATTGAGGGGGGGCGTCCGTTGCAGGGCGCAATTCGTCCGACCGGCAACAAAAACGCTGCGCTGCCCATGTTGGCCGCTTCTTTGCTGACCGAAGAGCCGGTCACGCTCCACAACCTGCCCCGCATCGGCGATGTCGAAACGATGTTGCGGATCTTGAGCGGGTTGGGGGTTGAGGTGCAGGATCACGGGAGCACAGTGACCCTCTGTGCGCGTGAAGTCTGCGCCGCCGAGCCGGACCCGAGGCTCTTTGCCCAGATTCGGGGGTCGTTGACGTTGATGGGGCCGCTGCTGGCGCGTTTTGGCTATTTCCAGGTCGATACTGCGGCAGGGGGCGACGACATCGGGCGGAGGCGCATCGATACCCATCTTCAGGTGTTGACTGCGCTGGGCGGCAGTCTGCGGCACAACGGCAAGTTCGAGCTGCGCGCGCCGGGAAGGCTGCGGGGCAGCGATCTGTTGCTCGACGAGGCGTCGGTGACTGCAACCGAGAATGGGATCATGGCGGCTGCGCTGGCACAGGGGACCACGGTGCTGCGCAACGCCGCCAGCGAACCTCATGTGCAGGATCTCTGTCGGATGCTTTCAATGATGGGGTGTCCGATCGATGGGATCGGCAGCAATGTGTTGACGGTCCATGGCTGCAGCCAGCTGCACGGCGCAGACGCGTACATCAGCCCGGATTTTATCGAAGTGGGCAGCTATATCGGGCTGGGTGCAATTACGCCGGGGGAACTGCGGATTCTGGGTGTGGTGCCTGAACATTTGCGCATGATGGAGATGGTCTTTGCCGACCGGCTCGGCGTGCGCATGCGGTTGGAGGAAGAGCTGGCGGCTCCTCCCAGCGAACGTTTTACGCTGGTGATCGACGCCGAGCAGCAGCTGCGGGTGCGGCCTGATTTTGGCGGGGCTGTGCCCAAAATTGACGATGCTCCCTGGCCCGCTTTTCCCCCCGACCTGATGAGCATTGCGGTAGTCACAGCGACCCAGGCGCGCGGCACGGTGGTCATCCATGAAAAAATGTATGAGAGTCGGCTGTTTTTTGTCGACAAGTTGATTGCGATGGGGGCCCAGATCATTCTCTGCGACCCCCATCGGGCGGTGGTGGTGGGCCCGAGCCGGTTGACCGGTCAGCAGGTGGTCAGCCCGGACATTCG
>JAPLGY010000783.1 GCA_026389955.1 Caldilinea sp.
CAATTCGCCCCAGAAAAAACGCGTAGCGGGTGCAGCGCTGGGGGTCCTCCAACTGCTGCGCGGCAGCCAGACCAGCCAGAAACCCCTGCCGAGCCTGGTCAAATCGCGCGCGGGCAAACCATGGCGCAGCCGCAGCATCGACCAGCCCCAGCAGTTCTGGCCAGGCCTGCAGCTGCTGAGCCAGTTCCACTGCATGAAACAGCTGTTCCCATTCCAGCTCGAGCTGGGCAAAATCCCCCGCAGCACGCTGGGCCAGCTCTTGGTAATACCCCAGATACCGACGCTGCGACTGCCAGGGGTCGGGAAATTCTGCCAGCTTTTCCAGGGCAAAATCGGCCAGCAGACGATGCTGTACAAAGCGGTCACCGCCCGCAAATTTGAGCATCGAAAGCGTCGTCAACAGCTCGAGCTGGTCGAGTACTTCGTCTTCTTCCAGCTGGCTGAGGGCTGCGATCGCCTCTGCGCTGAAAGAACGGCCGTCAAAAAGCCCGACCAAAGCAAACGTCTGTTTGAGCGAATCGCCCAGCCCTTCCCAGCTCACAGCAAAACTGGTGCGCACCGAACGGTTGCTGATCCCATGCGCCAGCCGGGCCGAAGCTGTGCGCAGGCTGCGCACCATACGCCCCAGGTCCCGCCGGGGTGAAGCCAGAATCCGCTGGGCAGCAATCTCGACCGCCAGAGGCAGCCCGTCGAGCAGGTGACAGAGCTCCTGTGCAGCCCCCTCTTCTGCCGCAGTGGCTGCAGGGCCAAGCAGGTGCGCGAGCAGGTCAACCCCACTCTGCAGGGAAAGCTCTCCCAAATCCAAAATTTCACTGGCATGCAGCGCCACTTCGGCCCGGTCCCGAGTCGTACACAGGACGACGCAGGTGGCAGTCCCTGGCAGCAGCAGTTCGATCGGCTTGCCTGCCACCACATCATCGAGCACAATCAAGACCCGCTTGTCCGACAAAATGTTGCGCATCGCCGCAGCCCGCGCTTCCAGACTGGTGATCTTGCTCAGGTCACGGTCGTAGGCCAGTGCCCAACTCTGCAAAATGTCCATCGGGGCGTCGGTGGCAACCCGCCCCCACAACACACCGTCGCTGAACAGCACACGCAGCTGATCTGCCAGGGCTGCTGCCAGTGCAGTCTTGCCGACCCCTCCCATCCCCACAATTGCAGCCACCCCCCCCCGCCCCGGACGGACCAGCCACTGGGTCAACTGCTCCAGCTCGGCTGACCGGCCACAGAGATAGGCTGGTGGTGCGATCGCCTGGAACGGCGTATGCTGAGCACGGACCCCCTCCACCGCCGACCGGCGATCGAACTCCCCAGCCAGGACCCGGTCGTACAAGGCATTGGTCTCCGCCGAGATCGGCACACCCAGCTCGTCCATCAACGCCGAAGCGCAGACATCGTACTGCTTGAGCGCCGCGGCACGTTGGCCGTCCAGCGCCAGCAGCTGCATCTTGAGACGGTGGATCTCTTCCCGTTCGGGTTCGCGGTCGAGCAGCGTATTGCAGGCATCGATGCCGGCCGACAGCAGCCGAACCTCGTCGGCGCAGGCAACGGCAAACCGATAAAACAGTTGGTGGGCCTGCCGCTCCACCTGTTCACGCTGTGCCTGCAGCCAATCCATAAAGAGCGGCGAGCTCTCTTCCAACAGCGAATCGATTCCGTCAAGCAGCGGGCCCGTGTAGAGGCGGCTGGCCGCATACAGTTCATCGACCGTCGGTGCAGCCGTTTGCGCCACCTGCTGCAGTTGGCGCAGATCGACCGTACACCGGCTCGAGGCCAGCCCCAGACGCCCGTCTGTGTCGATCAGATAGTCGTCTTTGAGGTCGCTGAGCAGATGCAGTTCCCCCCGCAGGTAGGCGCGCGCTTTGGCTTCAGGCCAGTCCGACCAAAACAGCCCGGCCAGACGGTCGCGCGGCTGCAGGGTTCCGGTCGCAGCCAGGTAATAGAGGATGGCACGCGCTTTGATGCTGTTGCGCCGCAGTGTCAACAAATCTCCGTTCACCCATACCTGTGGTGCGCCAAACAACTTGAGGTTGAGCATCGATGTAATCCGCGATGATGAAAGGTAAGCTCAGTCTCTCAGTATACGTGAAAAGCCATCCCCTGTCTAACCGTGCAGGGGGGGGGTGCAAGCAAGAGTTGTCAGTGAGATTGAAACCAGGGCATTCACGCATCTTGCAGGGTCAGAAAACGACAAATTCTTGCGCAAAATGGGCAAAAGTGGCGCTTGAATTACGTGTCGAGCGGTCTTCAAAGTGCGATGTG
>JAPLGY010000762.1:0-810 GCA_026389955.1 Caldilinea sp.
CACCGTTTTGGCCGACGCAGCCAACGATTCGCCATTCCTTTCCCAGATGTCAGCTGGCTTACCGACATGTTTTTTGTTTGTCAATACTTTTGAAATGGAGTTGAAAACCCAATGCTGTCTGCAAAGGAGTCCCTAGAGATGCCGCTGCCTTTTGAGTCGATCCCCGGCCCGCCCGCCACTCTGCCCTGGATTAGCGCCCCCAATCTGCTCTCCGGCAGTCCGTTGGACAACCTGCCAGCCCTGGTGCAGCGCTATGGCGAGCTGGTCCGTTTCCAGCTTTTGGGAAGCCGCTTCCTGTTGGTCGCTTCCCCCAGCCATATCCACGAGATCCTGGTGGAAAACGTTGCTGAGTTTCCGAAGGCACGCAAAGAAACAACCGTTCTGGGCCGTTTTCTGGGCAACGGGTTGCTCACCAACGAGGGCGCAAGCCACCGCCGTCAGCGCAAACTGGCCCAACCAGCCTTTCATGCACGGCGCATCCAAGGATACGCCGAAACCATGGTTTACTACGCGCAAAAAAACTCAGAAAACTGGCACACAGGAGAGGTGCGCAACCTGGCCGAAGATCTGCGACAGATCACCCTCTATATCGTGGCAAAGACGCTGTTCAACGCCGACCGCGAGGTGATGGCGGAGTTTGTCGACGAAATTGGCGACGCAATGCTCGCAGTGCAAGAGATCAGCGACATCGATTTCGGCGCCTGGTTCTCCTGGCCAGCCTGGCTGCCTACCCAGCACAACCGCCGCCGACAGCACGCGTTGAAAACCCTGGACGCAACGATCGCAAAGGTGCTGGCCCTCCGACAAAGC
>JAPLGY010000762.1:836-2514 GCA_026389955.1 Caldilinea sp.
GGAGATCTGTTGTCCATGCTCCTCAACGCACGCGATGAAGAGGGCGAGCCGATGGACGCACAACAGCTGCGTGACGAGTTGGCGACCCTTTTTGTGGCCGGACACGAAACGACCAGCAACGCGCTGAGCTGGACTTTCTATCTGTTGGGCCAACACCCGGAGATCGCTGCCGCAGTCCACGACGAAGTAGACACTGTGCTGAAGGGCCGCTCCCCTACGCTGGAAGACCTGCCCCACCTGACCTGTTCGGCAGGTGTGCTCAAAGAGGCGCTGCGCCTGTACCCACCTGCCTGGATGCTCAACACGCGCGAGCCCCGCCTGGCCACAACAGTCGGTGCGTACACTGTGCCGGCCCGAACACAGGTGCTGATCAGCCCATGGGTTGTGCATCGGCTGGAAAATTATTTCCCCCATCCAACACGCTTTCTTCCCTCCCGCTGGAGACCCGGCTTTGAAGAGAGCCTGCCCCGGTACGCCTATATGCCCTTTGGAGGAGGCCCACGCATTTGCATCGGAAACTCTTTCGCGCTGATGGAAATGCATCTTCTGCTGACCACCTTGATGCAACGCTTTGTCTTGACCCCCCTCCCCAACCAGACTGTGACACCACAACCTTTGATCACCCTGAGCCCAACACCAGGACTCCAGGTCCACATCCAGCGTCGACGCTAAAGCCCTCGCCCGCTTCACAGAAAGCCCACCACCTATGCAAGAGACCCCAACACTCCTTCGCCAGATGACCCTTGCCGAGAAAGCCGCCCTGGTCACCGGTGCCAGCGCCTGGACCACCACGCCGATCGAACGGCTGGGCGTACCTCCACTGCTGCTCACCGATGGCCCGCACGGGGTGCGCCGGTCGCCCGATATCCATACACTGGGGGCTGCTGGCCTCCACCTGGGACCGCGATCTGCTCTACACGATGGGACAGGCGCTGGCCGCCGAAGCCATTGCGCTCGAGGTCGACGTTTTGTTGGGGCCTGGCGTCAACATGAAGCGAACCCCACTCTGTGGCCGCAATTTCGAGTATTTCTCGGAAGACCCACTGCTGGCAGGTGAGCTGGCAGCCAGGTTGGTGGCCGGCATCCAAAGCAACGGTGTCGGCACCTCACTCAAACATTTCGCCGCCAACAACCAAGAATACCAGCGGTTCAGCATCGACGCCATCGTCGACACCCGGACACTGCACGAAATGTATCTGCCCGCCTTCGAGCGAGTGGTCAAGCAAGCCCAGCCCTGGACTGTGATGTGCGCCTACAACCGGCTCAACGGCACCTACGGCGCCGAAAACCCGACCCTGCTCACTGCACTGCTCCGACAAGAATGGGGCTTTGCCGGGCTCGTCGTCTCTGACTGGGGAGCCGTACACGACCGTGTCCGATCTCTGCAGGCCGGACTGGACCTGGAAATGCCCGGCCCCAAACCCCGACGCACCCAGGCCGTGATCGAAGCCGTCCAGACCGGCCAGCTGGACGAATCTGTGCTCGATACGTCGGTGCAGCGGATCCTCACCCTCGCCCAACAGGCTGCCGCCACCCCCAAAGGAGGAGCCTTCCCTGTCGCCGACCACCACGCCCTGGCCCGCCAGGTCGCTGCAGCCGGAATGGTGCTGCTCAAAAACGACGGCCTCCTGCCCCTGCGCACTCCCCATCGAATCGCAGTCATCGGCCGTGCCGCTCG
>JAPLGY010000439.1 GCA_026389955.1 Caldilinea sp.
CTACTGCCTGCCGCCGCTGGCCCGCCTGGACCTGGAGGCGATTCTGGGGCTGATCGACCAGAAGAAGTGCTTTTTGCTGCACGCCCCGCGGCAGACGGGCAAGACCAGCTGTCTGTTGGCGCTGGCCGAGTATCTGAACCGTCAGGGGACATACCACGCGGTCTACGCCAACATCGAGACAGCGCAGGCTGCGCGTGAAAACGTCGAGATGGGCATGGCCGACGTGGTCTGGAAGATCGCCATGGCTGCGAGGCAGCAGTTGGGCGATACAGGCGCTGAGACGCTGGTGCAGGAGGTGCGCAGGGGTACGCCCGCCACGGCGCTGGTGGAGGCCTTTCTGACGCGCTATTGTGAGCGTGCACGGCTGCCGCTCGTGCTTTTGCTGGACGAGGTGGATGCGCTGGTAGGGGACACGCTGATTTCGCTGCTGCGCCAGCTGCGTGCCGGTTACCCGACGCGGCCCCACAGCTTTCCGCAGAGCCTGCTCCTCTGCGGGGTGCGCGATCTCCAGGACTACCGCATCCAGGCATCTGGTGAAAAGTCAGCCATCACCGGCGGCAGCGCCTTCAACATCAAGGCGAAATCGCTGCGTCTGGGCGATTTCAACCAGGCTGAAGTGGAGCTGCTGCTCGAGGAGCACACCGCAGAGACCGGGCAGCGCTTTACGCCGGAGGCGCGCTCTTTGGTCTGGGAGCTGACCAACGGCCAGCCCTGGCTGGTCAACGCTCTGGCGTACGAAACGACCTGGGAGATGAAGGCAGGGCGTGACCGCAGCCAGCCGATCACGGCTGAGCGAATCCAGGAGGCGAAAGAGGCGCTGATCCTGCGCCGGGTGACCCATCTCGACCAGCTGGCTTACCAGCTGGGTCAGGCCCGTGTGCGCCGCGTCGTCGAGGCGCTGTTGGTGGGCGACCGAGAGCCCTCGGCGCTTCCGCCCGACGATATCTCCTACGTGTACGACCTGGGGCTGATCAAAACCGAGGGGCAGCTCACGATTGCCAACCCCATCTACCGAGAAGTGATCCCGCGCGAGCTGATCTACAGCACCCAGCTGACCATCAGCGAGCAGAGTGCCTGGTACCTGAGCGCCGACGGGCGCCTGGACCTGTCCAAGCTGCTGGCGGCGTTTCAACAATTTTTTCGTGAGCACAGCGAAAGCTGGCTGGAGCGTTTCGACTACCGGGAGGCGGGTCCGCAGCTGCTGCTGCAGGCTTTTCTGCAGCGCATCGTCAACGGCGGCGGGCGTGTCGACCGGGAGTACGGGCTGGGCCGTCGGCGCACCGATCTGCTGGTGGTCTGGAACTTTCCGGGCGGGATGCAGCGGGCGGTGATCGAGATCAAGCTGCTTTACGGGACGCTGCCACAGACAGTGGCGGACGGGCTGGCGCAGACCTGGGCATATGCGGATGGCTGTGGTGCCGAGGAGGCGCATCTGGTGATCTTCGACCGCACCCCCGGGAAGGCGTGGCATGAAAAGATCTGGCAGCGTGCGGAGCTCGAGCGGGGCAGGGCCATCACCGTGTGGGGGATGTGAGCTGGGCTTGCAGCAATGAAGTTTTGGGTGATTTGACCGTGGCGACAACAGAACCATGAACAGACCGACGAACCGTTTTTCCAATCGGGAAGTGGCTGCGCTGTTGGCCGGGGTGGCGGCGCGGCTGCAGATTTTGGAGGCCAACCGGTTTCGGGTGATCGCCTTTCAGAATGCAGCCGAGAGCATTCGCAACCTGGCGCAGGACCTGTATGCGCTGGATGCGGCTGGCGAGCTGACATCGATCCAGGGGATCGGCAAAGGGATCGGCGATGCCCTCCACCGTCTGCTGGTCGAGGGCAGTGCCCCTGAGTTTGAGTCATTGTTTGCGCAGGTGCCGGAGGGCGTGGTTGACATGATGCAGGTGCCCGACATGGGTCCCAAGAAGGCCAGGCGGCTGTGGGAGGAATTGGGGATCGACAGCCTGGAGGCGTTGCGGGCTGCTGCGGGGGCTGGACAACTGCGCGTGTTGAAGGGGTTTGGCGCCAAGAGCGAAGAGAAGATTCTGGGAGGGATCGAGCTGTTGGCGAAGCGGGCGGGTGGTGCGGAGCGGCTGGCCAGCGGGGTGGTGCGTCCGCTGGCGATGCAGTTGGTCGCTGAACTGCTGGGACGGCTGCCGGAGGGGGCAGTCGAGCGGATCGAGGTAGCGGGCAGCCTGCGCCGCTGGAAGGAAACGGTCGGCGACGTCGACATTTTGTGTGTGAGCATGCAGCCGCAGCGGGTCATGGAGACCTTTCAGGGGCTGCGCGAGGTGGCCAGTGTTGCCCGGGCAGGGGAGACCCGGTCGAGTGTTGTGCTGGGCAACGGGCTGCAGGTGGATCTGCGTGTCGTCGAGCGCCAGCACTGGGGGGCTGCCTTGCAGTACTTCACAGGCAGCAAGGAGCACAATGTGGCCCTGCGTGAGCTGGCTTTGAAACAAGGCTGGAGTTTGAACGAATATGGGCTGACCGCGGTGGGAACAGGCGATGCACCGGCGGGCACGCAGCGATTTTTTGAGGAAGAGCAGGCGCTGTATGCTTTTTTGGGGGTCGAGTGGATTCCGCCTGAACTGCGCGAGCAGCAGGGGGAGGGGTTGTTGGCAGGCCAGCAGAGGCTGCCCGCCCTGGTGACGGTGGCAGATCTGAAGGGTGAACTGCACGGCCACACGACCTGGAGCGATGGGACGGGCAGTGTGGCTGTCATGGCCGATGCTGCGCGATCGCTCGGCTACAGCTACTGGAACGTGAGCGACCACAGCGTCGGGCTGGGCATTGTGCAGGGGGTCGACGGCGAACGGCTGCGCCGCCAACGGTTGGAGATCGACGCCTACAACCGCCGCTGCGCGCAGGAAGGCGTCGACTTTCGGCTGCTGCAGGGGTGTGAGGTGGAAATTTTGGCGGACGGCGCCCTGGGTCTGGCAAATGAGGTGCTGGCAGCGCTGGATGTGGTCGTGGCCAGCATCCACAGTGCCCAGCGTCAGGACCGGACGACGATCACGGAGCGTTGCCTCAGAGCCATTCGCAACCCACAGGTCGACATCCTGGGGCACCCGACCGGGCGGCTGTTGGGGGAGCGCCCGGAAACAGCGATCGACATGGAGCAGGTGCTGCAGGCGTGCCAGGAGACAGGCACGGTGGTGGAGATCAACGCCCACCCATCCCGGCTCGACGTCAACGACGTCTATGCGCGGCGTGCGGTGGAACTGGGGTGCCGGTTGGCGGTCAACTGCGACGCCCATGCTGTGGAGGGGATGGGGGTGGCCGAATATGGGATAGGGGTGGCTCGTCGGGCTGGGCTGACAGCGGCCGATGTGGTCAACACGAGGCCACTGGCGGAGATGTTGGCGCTGCTCAAAGACGGGCAGATGCAAAAAGGATGATGGATGGCAGTGGCACGGGTGTACCAAACGTGGAGGGCAGGGCTGTGGGGCTGGGGGATGGCCAGCCTGGTCGGGCTGGCCATCGTCGGCTGCAACACAGCACCGGCGGATGTGGTGGTTGAAAGCGGCGTCACGGCGCTGGCTGGAACAGCGCAGGCCCCTTCCGACGCGATGGCGCAGAAGGCTGGCACGGCGCAGCCAACTGCCGAGGAAATCAGTCTGCTGATGACCGGGACAGACGTGCGGGCGCGCGGCATGCTGCGCATCTATGCCGCCCCTGAACCGGCCGCAGCAACGTTGGCGGAGTATGTGGCCGGCGACCTGCTGACCGTAGTGGAGCCGCCCGGAGACATCGCCAGCTATCCAGTCGAATTGAACGGCGTGCTGTGGTACCGCGTGCGCGCCGCAGATGGGCTGGTCGGCTGGGTGATGGCCGATGGGATCGAGCTGAGCGACCCAGCCGAATGACCCAGCCGAATTGCCCTCGTGCCTCGTCAAGCCTGACGTGATGGATCTACAGCCGGTTCAAAGCTCCAACTCTTTTGGCATACGGTACGATCCTTGTCGCCTTCGCATACTCCTCCGCCGTCTCCCCCGCATTCGACTGGATCAGTTCCAAACGGATTCTGAGAGGGGGGAGGGAGGGCTGTTGCCGGGGAATTCAGGCGGGTGGGATCCTTGTGCGGAGGGCGGCCTGTTTTCACCAGGAGGCAGGGCGGGGCCGGTACTGCAACGCTTCGGCCAGGTGCTGGACGAGACGACGAAGACGCCTGCGCCACTCTGGGGCGTAGCCCGACGCTGTGCGCCCCGGTGCCAGTCCGCTCGATCGTGCTGCTGGAAGGGGAGAGATCGACGCCGTGCGGGTAGACGCCGACCGGGTTGGGGGCGTTCAGCCCGCTGCTGCGCCAGTTGCACTTGCTGCCGTCCCACTTGTCATCCCACGGATAGCGGCGCACGCTGCGTCTGGCCGCCCATTCCCACTGCGCCTCACTGGGCAGGCAGTACCCTTTGCCGGTCACACGCGCCAGCCATGCCGCGTATGCCATCGCCTCATACCAGTTGACGCCGACAACCGGCTGTGTGCGGCGGTTGAAACGGATGTCCTGCCAGTAGACAGGTTCACGGCGCTGCTCGCCCAAAATCTGTGAGACGTAAGCCTGCACATACTCGTCTTCGCTCCAGTTGGCCGCCATCCGCCGATACGAGTCCGCCGTCGCATCGTCCATCGCCGCCACTTGTTTTGCCTGTGAAATGAACGTTTCGACACCCCGGCTGAATCTGCGGTAGAACCCTCGCAAATCCTGCTCCGTCTCTGGGTCAAGCTGTCCTTCTCCCCTCAGCCATGCCTGCCCGCCCGCTGTCCACAGGGACGGGTCGTCGTAGCCGCCCGCCTCTACAAAACAGGCTTAGGGCTTGTAAAAGCACACCTCCGCAGTTTGCAGTGTCTATCTAGCCCGACAATCCGCGAACATATACTTTTACAAACCCTTACCTGCGGTGTCATCGGGGGCACCCGCAAGGGGTGCCCCTACAGGGTCGCCCGTACGATCGGTCATGGGTCTCATCCTGGGCATCCGCCTGTAGGGGCGACCCTTGCGGTCGCCATTGTGATCGCCCGTGCCCTTACCTGCGGTGTCATTGGGGGCATCCGCAAGGGGTGCCCCTACAGGGTCGCCCGTACGATCGGTCATGGGTCTCATCCT
>JAPLGY010000149.1 GCA_026389955.1 Caldilinea sp.
GCTGGCAGCCATCCTTATCAAATTCCCGGCCAATCTTGTGATCTGACCGCCTGCGCTTGTGCTGGCCAGGCGGGTGGAGTTGTTTTGCATGCGGTGCGTTCTGACGCGGCTGGTAAAGTCGGCATGCATCGTTTTGTCTACAACGGTCAGACATTGTCAAACACGTCTGTCACAGACCTGGTCAGCCTGGTTTCTCCCTACCCCGCAGGGCAGCGAGGCAGCACCCCAGGGATCGCTCAGGCAAACGGCCGGGTTCGGCTCGTCTATGCCGACGGTGCCCGTGTCTGGTGTCTCATCTCTGCCGACGATGGGTGCACCTGGTCGACACCCACTCTGCTCTACGACGGCACCGGGCTCTATGTTCGCTATTCCAACTTTGCTCTCCGTCCTGACTCCAGTGGGCGCTGGGTGCTCGGCTACTCTGCCTGGACTGCAAGTGGTCAGGCGCGGGTGCGTGGGGCACACGATACTGGAACTGGGTGGGTGAACTGGCCCGTCTGCCCGACTACGGTGGATTGGCAGGTGGCTGGTTTGCCAGGTGCAGCTGCTGCCCAGCTGACCACGCAGTGTGCTTTTTATCTGTGGGGACGCAACTATACCTGGAGCACGCTTGCGGTCGGCAGTGTCACCCTGCTCAACGGCGCCTTTGTCTCCTGGTGGGATGCTCTGCAAACTGTGGACCGGGCTGGGCTCGAAGGAGAGAGCGGCTATGACCGAGTTCGCACCGGCGAAGGCTATGGGGCTTACTGGCTGACTATGCAAGAAGGTCCGCCAGCAGGTCGTCGCTATTGGGTCCGGGCTGCATTGTGGGGGGGGCCAGGTGGCGCGGAAATGGAGGAGCCTGTTTTGCTTTCCGACGAGGACGCAGACGCATCGATCTCACCGTACGAACACCTACACTGTGTGCCGGTTTCAGGAACCCAGTACTTGCTGCTGCTCGGTGCTGCGATTTATGCTGTTTTGAACAACGACGTTGGCAATTCAGTAGGCACGCTGGACGTGGTTGGCTATCGTTACTACCAACATGTGGGAGGTGGCGGGCGGGTCGACCTGCAGGTGCGTCCAGGCTGCCTCTCTGTCGTCTCCGGGACCTTGCGCAGCAGCCTGCCCGTCCATCCGGGGGATGTACTGGAATTGGTGCGGGTCGTCAGTGCGCTGGATGCAGCAGGTCAGGCCGTGGGAGGCACGGACAGTCGAATTTTTCGGGTGGTTTCGGTCACGCATCGTGTGGAGAGAACCGATGTGGTGGCCTACGATGGGCCGGGCGTGCTCTGGGACCACCACCTGCGCCGCGCTCGGATTCTGCGGGCCGGAGACCGTACCCGAGCCGATGATTTGCGCGCCCTGATTGTTTGGGCCGGGCTCAAGCCAGACTCGATCGACCTGCCCGACCCCAACAGTCTCTCGCCCGGCTTTGTGGCCAGCGCAGACCAGGCCCTGGGCAGCGCAGTGGTTGAATACTTGCGTGACGTTGCCGCGTTGCTGCGTCCAGGCCGACTGGAGACTGGCGGCATCGTCACCGGCCACCCCTCGGTGAGCATTGTCCCTGCAGCCGCAGGGGCACCGTCACTCCACCTGTTGCGCTGGCGAGAAACCGACAGCGTGTGTGTCGTGCCGGTACATCGTATCGAAGGAGAGCGGCTGACCGAATCCGCCAGCGATGGGGTGATTGCAGTCGCCTGGGGCATGTTGAGCACCGATCCGACCCAGGGAGAAGATTGGCGTGTGCAGATTGCAGCAACCAGCGGATATGGGCGGGTTCGTCCGCACCCGCTGGTGCGTCGCAACCGGCGGTGGACGGGCACAACCTTACAGGCGGTGGTGGCTGCCGATGCAGCCAAAGCACAAGCAGGGCGTTCGCGCATTTGGGTGCATTGTCCAGCCCATCTGGGCGTAGAACTGTGGGATGTAGCGATCGCTCACAATGGGGTGGACACCGGGCTGCGTGTCACAGCGTTGGACGAACGGTTCAGCGGCGGACGGATCGAACAGGAGATCGGGTTGTGCTGACGCAGCCCCAAAAGTGTTGGGAAGCAGAAAAAGGAGAGCGGATCATGCAAGAAAATTTATCCATGCGTCCGGTGTTGGGTGTTGTTTTGGCTGTTGAGGAACGCATGGCACAGGTTCGGCTGTTCCTGGCTGGAGGAGGGGTTGTCGAAGAGCGGCTACCGTCCATCGGCGCCAATCTGCTGGAAGCTGGAGCGGCGGTCGTTGTCATCTTTCTGGGCGACGACCCGTCCAGTGGGGTCATTGTCGGGGCGCTGGACGGCGCCAGTTTCGCCGCAGCGCTGGGCCACCTGCACGACGACCGCTATTATACCCGCAGCACAACAGACACGCTGCTGGCGGGCAAGGCCGATTCTGCACACCCACACGCAGCGCTGGTGGCGTGGACGCAGTTTGACCAGGCAGTACAAGACATCATGCTGGACTCTCTTCCTGATACAGCGACCGTACAGTGGGACAAAACGACAGCAGGGCTCAGCGTCACCGTGTGCGGCGTGCGTACCTTGAGCACGGCAGAACGCGATGCGTTGGCTGCGGTCAATGGAATCCTGATCTATAACACAACCAGCGGCCAATTCGAGGGCCGAGCAGGCGGTGCCTGGGTCGTGTTGGGATAAAAAAGACAACAGCTGGTGTCGGCTCATCCTGTGATTTCGTAACGATCAACCTGCACCCACTCCTGGTCCTGTTGTTGGATTGCCCCGAGCTGTGCCAGGGTCTGTAAGGCCCTGGCCACCCTATTTTCTTCCAGTGGGCCCAATCTGTAGCGTTGTCGTTCATGGTTGGTGGCCGCAACGATTTCGTTGAAGACAGCACGCTGGTCCCTGCCACAAGTCTGGATGAATCCCCAGAAGACGCTGGCTTCCTCCGTATCCAA
>JAPLGY010000182.1 GCA_026389955.1 Caldilinea sp.
GCGGCGGTCAAGCTGGTCTTGCCATGGTCGATGTGACCGATCGTCCCCACGTTGACATGGGGCTTTGTCCGCTGAAATACTGCTTTGGTCATCGGAAAATGCCTCCCTGAATAGGGAGCCGCCCTTGGTGGCGGGCGGCTCTTCACTTACCGGCTCAAATCAATTTTGCAAGCAACCTGTTGGTACGTTGCACCACCAGACACACACACTGGAGAGCCCACAACCGGACTTGAACCGGTGACCTCATTCTTACCAAGAATGTGCTCTACCTGCTGAGCTATGTGGGCAAAACTGTGGGCGGGGGCGGATTCGAACCACCGTAGGCGTCAGCCGGCTGATTTACAGTCAGCTCCCATTGTCCACTCGGGCACCCGCCCATGTCAGCTGCTCTCCCAGTGACTGCATCCTCCTGGCTGCATCGACGGCAGCTGCGAACAGCTGCCCTTGGCTTTTTTGCCCTTTCGCCAGAGCCGACGATCGGACTCGAACCGATAACCTGCTGTTTACAAAACAGCTGCTCTGCCAATTGAGCTACGCCGGCGCATCGATGTGCTCGGTTTTTTGCCCTGTCACCCTTGCTGTGTCGCTGTGGTCCAGCAGAGTGGTCCAGCAGACACTTACAAACAAAGTATAGCACAATGCCGACCGCGGTCAAATTATCAGGAGCAAAAGTGAGAGATTCAACCAAAATCTGCCCGGGGCCCCACTCAGGGGTTGACAGCCAGCAACCGCCTATGCTACTTTGTGGGGGGCAGTGTGCTGCCCCTCCGGGCCAGCCAGCTCTCTCGCCCATACCGATCGATCGAGCACGGGAGGATCGCCATGATCACGTCAGACAGACTCACCTCGACCACCTGCCCCTACTGCGGTGTCGGCTGCAATCTCCAGCTGCACAGCAAAGAGGGGTTCATCTACCGAATCACCTCCCCGCACGATGCGGTCGTCAATCAGGGCAATCTTTGTGTCAAAGGGCGGTTCGGCTATGATTTTATGTATCATCCCGACCGAGTGACCCGCCCACTTCTCCGCCGGCAGCCGCAGCAGGCTGGCCAGCGCACCCAGGCCTTTGACCGCAGCGAGTGGCAGGAGGTCAGTTGGGACGAGGCGCTCGACTTTGTCGCCGACCGGCTTGTCGCCATCTACCGGCGCGATGGCAGCCAGGCGATGGCGGTCTACTGCTGTGCCAAAGCCACCAACGAAGAGAACTATCTGCTGCAAAAACTGTTTCGTGCCCTCTTTCGCACCAACAATGTCGACCACTGCACCCGGCTCTGCCATGCAGGCAGTGTCGTCGCCTTGCAGATGGCGTTGGGCACCTCTGCCATGAGCAACACGGCGGCGGAGGTCATCCACAGCGACTGCTTTATCGTCACCGGCTCCAACACGACAGAAAATCATCCGATCATTGCCTTGCAGATGAAAGAAGCGGTCCGCCAGCATGGCGCCAAGTTGATCGTTGTCGACCCGCGTCGGCTGGAGCTGTGCAACTTTGCCACCCTTTGGCTTCCGCTCAAGCCAGGCACCAATGTGCCGCTTTTTTCGGCGATGGCCCACGTGATTGTGGCCGAAGGGCTGGTCAACCAGCCCTTTCTCGACGCTCGCACCAGCGGCTATGCAGAGTTTGCCCGTTCGCTGGAGCCTTTCACCCCCGCCTACGCCGAACAGATCACCGGCGTTGACCGCTCGCTGATTGTCGAAGCTGCGCGGCTGTACGCCAGCGCCCGCAACGGCGCCATTTACTGGGGGATGGGAATCTCACAATTCAGCAACGGCACTGCCAGCGCACTCGGGCTGATCCACCTGGCACTGCTCACCGGCCATATCGGGCGGCTGGGCACCGGACTCAACCCGCTGCGTGGGCAGAACAATGTCCAGGGGGCCTCCGACGCCGGCGCCATGCCTTTTCACTATCCTGGCTACATGGAAGTCGACAAGGAAGAAAATGCTCGTCGCTGGGAGACGTGTTGGAAGATTGAGCCGGGCGGGCTCAACCGCACACGGGGGCTGACGACCACCGAAATTCTCTCCAATGCGCATCCAGGGGGCGTGCGTGCGCTCTACATCATGGGAGAAAATCCGATGATGTCCGAACCCAATCTCAACCTGACCCGCCAGCACATGCAGCAGCTAGAATTCCTCGTGGCCCAGGATCTTTTTATCAACGAGTCGGGAGCCTTTGCCGACGTCTTTCTACCGGCTGTTTCTTGGGCAGAAAAGGAAGGCACCTTCACCAATACAGACCGGCGCGTCCAGCGGGTCCGCCGGTCCATTGCCCCCCGCGGCCAGTCCCGCCCGGACAGCGATATTCTCTGCGACCTGGCGCTGCGTATCGAAGAGCGGCTGGGGCGCTCGGCCAGTGCAGGCTGGCACTACGACAGCCCAGAGGCCATCTATCGAGAGATGGCGAGCGTCGCTGCCCCCTTTGCTGGGATCACCTACGAACGCATCGAAACACAGGGGCTCCAGTACCCGGTGCCCAGCCTCGACCATCCAGGGACCCCTTTCTTGTTCGCTGAAACGTTTCCAGCAGGGCGCGGGCGCTTCTTCCCGCTCGAATACGTGCCTGTGGCGGAAGAAGCCGATGAGGCGTACCCCTTCATTTTGACCACCGGTCGTCTGCTGGAACATTGGCACGGGGGCACCCTGACCCGCCACTCGCAGCTCGACGCGCTCTCCCCAGCGCCGATGGTCGAGCTTCATGAAATCGACGCAGCTCGGCTGGCGGTCAAAGACGGCGACGCCGTGCGTGTCACCTCACGCCGCGGCACTGTGCTGCTGCGAGCGGTGATTTCGCCCAAAGCACGCCCCGGCGTCGTCTTCATCCCTATCCATTTTGCCGAGGCAGCGGCCAATTTGCTGACGATCGACACCCTGGACCCCCAGGCCAAAATTCCCGAATTCAAAGCCTGCGCGGTCGACATTCAAATTGCCGGCAGGCAGGAGGCGCAACAGCTGCCCCCTCTGCCCCTGCGCGGCCGCTACTGAACCGACCGTGGGGGCGGCCGGTTCCCTCCCAGCCGCCCCACCAAAATTACCGATCCATCAGCGGCAGATAGAGCGTGTTGGGCACTGTCTCAATCTGCGTCGCCACTCCACCGGTGTCGGTCAGGTTGACCAGCACCAAGGTGCCGATCTCCATCTCTCCTTGGAGATCGTTGAGCAAGGTCGCATCGGTCACAGTCACCGTCTGGCCGCCGATCGTCCATGTTTCGTTGTAGGTCCCTGCCCCACTTCTGACACTGCCGCTCACGTTGGAGAGCGCCCCATACAGGTTGGCCGCACCGGCGCCAGGGGGCACATGGGTCTCCAACTTGTAAATCCGAGCGTCCGCCCCTGCCTGCGTATATTCCACCTCTACGTACGCCCCGACGGCCAGCAATCCCTGGGTTTCATCGAAGAGGCTGTTCGGGTCGGCGATGAACTGGGCACCGTTGATGACCCAGGTGCCGTTGAAACCGGTGGACGGCATACCCTGCACAAACCCATAGAGCTTGAAGTTGCCGGGCACTTCGACGCCGCCATTCTTGGAGGTCGTCTCTATTTTGCGTGCGACCCGGTTCTGGGCAGCATCCAGATAGTATCTGACCTTGACGATGCCCCCGACAGCAAACGAGCCATTCTCCTGTTTGAAGCGGGTGCGGCTGTTGCTCTTGTAGAGCAGCCCGCCGATGGTCCAGTCTCCAATCAGCCCGTTGGCGGGCATCGCTTCCACAGCAGCGTAGGCATGCCCTTCGTTGCCCTCGTGCGTGCCACTGCCGTCCCCGCCAGGATCGGAGCGATATTTGCTCTCAATTTTGGTGGCCCGGTTCACACCAGCTGCGTCGATATAAAATTTGACTTCGACCAGCGTATCGACAGCAAACGGACCCCGTTTTTGTTCGAAGCGGGTCGAACTGTCCGCCACAAAGGACACCCCACCGACCACCCAGTTGCCGATCAGGGAGGGTGGGAACTCGCTCACGAGCCCATACAGTTCCCCATAGGGAACCGTTGGGGGGATTGTACCGCCGCCGTCGGAGCGGCGACATTTGTACGATTTCTCGGTCGACAATTTGGAGATCGGTGCAGGGGTGCCCACGCCTGCATAGACTTCGACGCAGGCTCCGACCATGTACCCGCCATGTTCCTGCTCAAAATACGTGCTGTTACTCGTCACATACTCGTCCCCGCCGATCCGCCAGGCACCGATCAGCGCGCCCGATGGGGGCATACTTTCCACCAAACCGTAGCGTTTCCGGCTCTGTCCCCCATCGCCGCCGCCATCGGGGCCACACTCGTCGTTCTCTGCGCTTTCAATCTTGAGGGCTCGATTGCCGCTGCCCTCGATCTGGTACTTGACCTCGGCACAGACACCGACCACCAATACACCCTGTTCCTGCTCGATCTGGGTGCTGTTGGTGGCTCGAAATGTGCGCCCTCCGATCACCCATTCCCCTGCAATCCCGGTAGGTCTCGACTCCACCAGACCCCGCCACTCGGGCGAATTGCTGGCCGGGAAGGCGGGCGCCGCCTGTGCATTGGCAGCCAGCCACAACAATACCGTCCACAAACCAGCCGTCAGTGCGCTACGCCAGATTGAATGTTTCTGCCACTTCATCATTGCTGAACTCCTGAATAAAAAATTGCTTATAAATCCCCTGTCATTATATTATGTAGCCTGCCTGATGCGGCAAACGGGGTCTGGCCACGCGCAACATAGACCCGCCAGGGCAGATCGGACACGGGCTGCCGACGCGCGCAAAAATTTTTCTTGGCGGAAGATGCCAGGCAGTCAGGGGATGGACTACAGTTGTGACAAAATGCACAATAGAGCCTTCAAAATTTTGTGCATTTTGGCGGATGCGCTATAGTTGTGTACATACTACAATATGTGTGAAGTTTACTGGGGAGCAAACTTCGCACACACTCACCTCTTCCCGGCCACGGGAAAACCTCCTTTTTCCTCCGGGTGCCACCGTCAGACATACAGCTGACGGTGGCGCCCACCTCTCCTCCAACGTTTCTGCGCAGACCTGCTCAGCACTTGATCTTGTGCATCGGGGCATCGTAGAGCGGTTCGGCCACCACTGTGGCCGGCTGGCGCACACCAAAGTACTCGACCGCCAGCTGGCTGCCAGGCACCGCATAGTCGGTCGGCAGATAGCCGTAGACGATGTGTTTGCCGACTGCATAGCCGTAGTTGGCGCTCGTGACATAGCCGACACAACGGGAACCTGCGTAGATCGGTTCTTTGCCCAGTGCCATGCTGCCGGGCTCGTCCAGGGTCAGACAACAGAGCTGTTGTTGCAGACCTTGTTTTCTGAGAGTCTGCAGAGCGGTGCGGCCGATAAACTCCCCTTTTTGCAGACGGACAGCCCACCCAAGCCCTGCCGTATAGGGGTCATGGTCAGGATGGATATCCTGCCCCCACAGCCGGTACCCCTTTTCCAGCCGCAGCGAATCAAAGGCGCCGGCCCCTGCTGCGATCATCCCAAACGCTCGGCCGGCCTCCCAAAGCCTATCCCACAGCCCCAGAGCGAACTCAGCCCGGCTGTAGAGTTCCCATCCCAATTCACCCGCGTAAGAGATTCGCAAGGCAGTCACAGGAACCGCATCCACCTCCAGATCCTGGGCGGTGTAGTAGGGGAATGAAGCAGGCCCCACCTCCTGGCGGGTCACCTTGGCCAGCACCCGGCGGGCGTTCGGGCCCCACAGGCCGATCGGCGTGTAGGTCGAGGAGTGGTCGACCACCTGCACCGTGCCGTCCGTCGGTGCGTGCCGCTCGATCCAGGCCAGGTCATGGGCCAGCAGCGCCCCCCCTGTGATCAACCAGAAACAATTCTGGCTGCGTCGGACAAGGGTCAGGTCCGCCTGGATTCCGCCGCGTGGGGTCAGCAGGCTGGTATAGATGACTTTGCCGACGGGCTGGTCGATCCGGTTGGCACAGAGCCGCTCTAAAAACGCCACTGACCCTGGGCCGCTGACTTCGATCACCGCCAGTGCGGCCAGGTTGAAGAGGCCTACGTTGTTGCGCACCTACCACTGAGCCACCTCGTACCCTCCCGACTGCACAAAGACAGCACCTTGCTCCACCAGGCGCGCGTGGAAAGGGCTCAGGCGGACAGCGCGCGGTTCTGTGATCGGCTGGGCTGGGTGGATGATATCGTAGACCTCCCGATAGTTTTGTGCGCAGCGCAGGTCGATATAGTGCTGTGTTTTCTGATGGGGCAGGAAACGGTTGATATCGGCTTCGTGGACATCTATCGCCGGCTCTCCGTAGGTCATCCATTCGGCGATCGCCTTGCCGACACCGCCGGCGTGGGTGATCCAGATCCCGACAGCGGTCCAGAGTCCCCGCACCTTGCTTTCGCCGAGCACGGGGTAGCCGTCCACTGTAAAGGCAAACATTCCGTTGAACGCTGTCGTCAGCGTTGCCTGGCGCAGGGCCGGGATCAGTTCGCGTGCAGCCTGTGCAGCGACCTTGTAGTGCTCAGGGGTGAACGGCAGTTTGGCGGTCTTCCCCAGGTCGCTGGGATGCACCAGCAGCGGCACGTGGCGGTAGTTGCCGATTCCATAGGCGTCCCAGTGCTGGCGAAAGTAGAGCGAAGCGTCCTGGTGGCGCAGAATGGGGTGCACGATCTCGCGCCCGCCGCTGGCCTGGGCAAACGCGGCCAGTTCTGGCAGCGGCGACGAAATGGTATACTGGTGCTGGGCAGCCATCAGGGGAATCACCAACCCAGCCTTTTCGCTGATCGCAGGTGCCCAGATATTGGCGCAGAGCAGCGCCGCCTCGCACTCGATCCGTCCCCGGTCGGTGATGAGCGCGCTCAGCTGACCGTGGCGGACTTCGATGTCGGTCACCGCAGTCTCGGTAAAAAAACGGACCCCGCCGACCCGGGTCGATTCGTTGGCCAACGAACCAGCCACATGCCATCCCAGCACATTGGTGTCCAGCGGCGCATAAAAAGAGCCTTGGATCACCTTGGGGTCGAGCAGCGGCAGGCGTGCCACGCTCTCTTCGGGCGAGAGCAGATGGGTTTCCACGCCGTAGCTGGCGGCAATGCCTTGTTTGCGCTTCAGATCTTCCAACCGTTCGGCGGTGTAGGCCACCTCAAAGCCACCGACCCGGCGCACCGGCGGGCGGCCAGCCTCGTATTCAGGCAATTGGCTGTAAATTTCGACCGACTGGACAGCGAAACGGGTCATCATTCGGCTGGCGTTGGTCACATGCATGCCGCCGGGGGCATGGCTGGTCGACCCATCGTTGTAGGGCAGGTGACCTTTGTCGACCACCAGGACATCCTGCCAGCCCAGTCGCGCCAGCTGATAGGCGGCGTTGCATCCGACGATGCCGCCGCCGATGATGACCAGCCGTGCGGAGGCCGGCAAAGCACTTTCAGTCATAGATCTCTCCTTCTGTCAGGGTAGAAACAATGTCGTTCACTATACCACGTCCCTGCGACTTCTGCATGTTGCGTGGGTTGAGCGCCCGCCGCTGCGCGCCTCGATGTGGTACAATAGAAGGGTGTATATTGGAGGCACCAAGCAATGTTTTACGATCGTGCGCGTATCTATGTAAAAGCGGGGAATGGCGGCAACGGTGTCGTTTCCTTTCGCAAAGAAAAATTTGTCTCTCGAGGCGGCCCCAATGGCGGCAACGGGGGGCGGGGGGGCAACGTCATTTTGTATGTCGACCCGGCCCTCAACACCCTCTACCATCTGCAGCATGGGGTTCACCATCGGGCGGAGGCAGGTGCCCACGGTGGGGGTGCCAACCGCACCGGTGCGCACGGCGCTGACCTGCGCATTCCTGTCCCCCCCGGGACAGTGGCCCGCCATGCGGAGAGTGGGGAGCTTTTGGCCGATCTTGTGCATCCGGGGGAGCCCCACGTGGTCGTGCGGGGGGGGCGCGGCGGGCGGGGGAACGCAGCCTTCAAGACTGCCCACAACAGTGCGCCGCGGCTGGCTGAAAACGGCGAACAAGGGGAAGCGCTCTGGCTGGAACTGGAGCTCAAGCTGGTCGCCGACGTTGGGATCATCGGCGTGCCCAACGCGGGCAAATCTACCCTGCTGAGCCGGGTCAGCGCGGCACGGCCAAAGGTGGCAGACTATCCTTTCACCACGGTCGAGCCCACCCTGGGGGTGGCAGAAATTGACCATCATCCGATCGTGGTGGTCGACATTCCTGGACTGCTGGAGGGTGCGCATGAAGGGGTCGGGTTGGGGCTCGAATTCCTGCGCCACATCGAACGCTGCCGGGTTTTGATTCACCTGCTCGACGGAGCCAGCCCCGATCCTGTTGGGGATTTGGAAGCTGTCAACCAGGAGCTGATGCTCTTCAACCCAGCCCTAGCGAGCAAG
>JAPLGY010000289.1 GCA_026389955.1 Caldilinea sp.
GTTTGAGACGACGATCGACATTCCCCCAGGGGCCATCAGGGAGAATGCAACGTTGGTGGTGCAGGTGGCGACAGCACCGCCGTCGCCTGGAAATCTTCAACTGGTCGGGGACGTGCTGGACATCAAGCTGCACACCGAGACTGGGGGCAGCATCACAGAATTTCTCAAGCCATTTACAATGACGATCGGGTACAGCGCAGAAGATGTGACCGAGGTCAATGCAGAGCTGCTGGCTTTGCACTACTGGAACACAGATACCAGCCAATGGAAGAAGATTTCCACCACGGTCGATGTCGGCAACAGTCAGCTCAACGCAGTGCTGGATCACCTGACTCTCTTTGCAGTGCTGGAGGGTCTGCCGCCTACGGCAGTGCCGACTGTGCCGCCTACGGCAGTGCCGACAGCAGTATCCTACACAATCGCTGGGTATGTGCAGAAGGGGCCGTTTGTGCTGGGTTCTGAAATTACTGTGCGCGAACTGGACGACCGTTTTGCACCGACAGGACGCACCTTTACTGGGCGTATTGCAGATAGTACCGGACGCTTCACCGTTCGGGGAACGCTCACATCTCCCTTTGTCGAGTTTTCCGCCAACGGATTCTACTTCAACGAAGTGACTGGCAGTCTGTCAGCGGCGCCAGTCAACTTACTGGCACTGGCCGATCTGCGTGACAGCACGACAGTCAACGTCAACCTGCTCACGCACCTGGAAAATGTGCGAGTGTACGCTCTGCTCGATAGCGGGCTGAGTTTCAGCGCCGCCAAAGCCCAGGCGCAGCAGGAAGTTCTGGCCGCCTTCAACCTCAGCAGCAGCACCATCGCCGCTTCGGAGGCGCTGGACATCAGCCAGGCGGGCGAAGGCAACGCCATCCTGCTGGCCATCTCCGTCATTCTGCAGGCGAACCGCAGCGAGGCGCAGCTGACTGAACTGCTCGCGACTTTCAGCAACGATCTGCAGGCCGACGGGCAGGTGACCGACGCAGCGACCCGCCAGGCGCTGCTGACCGGCATGGAATTTGTGAAGCCGCAGCGCGCTGCGCTCCGCGCCAACATTCTCGCCCGCTATGCCAGCCTGGGGGCGCTGGCCACGGTTCCCAACTTCGAGGCGTACGCCTTTGCGCTCGACGCCACAGCGCCCCTCGTCACCGCACCATCATCCGGCAACCTCTACGCCCAAAATGTGAATCCTGTGACCGTGGTCTTCAGCGAATTGATGCAGCACGCCACGCTCAGCAGCAACAGCGTGCGCCTGAGCGATTCTGCCGGCAATCCGGTGAGCGGTTCACTGACCATCAGCGACAGTGCAAGTAGTACCAGCGTCGTTTTTACACCAAACGTAAAGTTAGCGCTTGGCCTGTACCCGTTGACAGTGGCGAATACGGTTCAAGATTTGGCAGGGAATCCGCTCTCTTCTGAAAAGGTCGTGAACCTGACTATCGTCGAGGAACCCATCACCGGGCTGATCTCCCGCCACAGCGCAACTACCTTGGGAGAAACGACCTTTTTTACAGCGACTGTCGGCAGCGGCAGCAACGTCGTCTACAATTGGAATTTTGGGAATGGCGCTACAGGCAGCGGACACGTGGTGACGTACACCTACAGCACACTTGGCACTTACACTGTGGTCGTTACAGCTGCCAACAGTGTTTCCAGCGTGGCAACGCAAACGCTTGTGTACAATGGCTGGGTGCTAATTCCTGCCGGCGACTTTCAGATGGGCTGCGACAGCAGCAACCCGGCGGAATCATGTCACGGCAACGAGCAACCGCTGCACACGGTGACGCTGGACGCGTACTACATTGACAAGTACGAGGTGACCAACGCCCGGTACAAGGCGTGCGTGGATGCTGGTGGGTGCACGGCGCCGAGAAGCGTGAATTCCTCCACGCGCTTCCCCTACTACGGCACGAGCACCTATGCAGACTATCCGGTGGTCAACGTTACTTGGCACCAGGCGAGCGCCTTCTGTGCGTGGGCGGGCGGGCGGCTGCCGACCGAAGCGGAGTGGGAGAAGGCGGCGTGCGGGAGCAGCGATACGCGCAAGTTCCCGTGGGGGGACAGTGCGCCGGACTGTACAAAGTTGAACTATAACTCTTCCTGTATCGGCGACA
>JAPLGY010000299.1 GCA_026389955.1 Caldilinea sp.
TGCCCCTAAAATCAGCCGATCCTACCAAAAAAACACTATCAAATGCTGCTTGACAGGACACTACTACACGTCGGCGCACATAACTCGTTGATATGGTGACACAATCTGCTCAAGTGTGCAGTCCACAATCCGGCGGATTGCGTCACATGAATTCGTGAATGTATCTGGGCCCACGTGTACTACATCCTTATCCCCCGACTGCCCCCAACTTGAAGTACACTCGTGGCTGGCCTGAGAATTTTTGGGCGCTGCTTGTCTGCAGAGATCCCGTAGAACGGGTTGTGAGCCGGGATGGTTCGTGCGATAATTCGAGCAGGCAAACGGGGCAATCTGGGTTGTTGCGGAGGAGGTCTCGATGACGAATGTGGGGTTTATTGGCTTGGGCAACATGGGGGGGGCGGCAGCGCGCAACCTGCAGCGTGCACAATTTGAATTGACTGTCCACGATCTGCGCAGACAGGCGGCCGAACCATTGGTGGAGCAGGGGGCATGCTGGGCCGACACGCCGGCTGACGTGGTCAACGAGGTCGAGATCGTTGCTACGATGGTCTTTGGCCCGCAGCAGATCGAGCAAGTTGTGCGCGGGGAGCAGGGGTTGCTGGCCGGTGACTGCCGCAACAAAGTTTGGATCGACCTGACCACCAGCAGCCCGACTTTGATGCGTGAGCTGGCTGCAGAATTTGAAAAAGCAGGGGGACAGGCGGTAGACGCGCCGGTCACCGGATCGGTCGATTCTGCGATCCGGGGTGACATGATACTGTTTGTGGGTGGCGCCGAGCATACGGTGGCCAGGGTCCACCCGGTGCTGGCGGCAATGGGAGAAATCCGGCGTGTCGGCCCTTACGGCAACGGGTATGTTGCCAAGCTGGTTAACAACCAGCTTTGGAAAATTCATGCAGCTGCCATCGGGGAGGCGATGGTGGTTGCGAAGAAGGCGGGGTTGGAGCCTGCGGTCTGGTGGGCCGCCATGAAGGGTGGGGCAGCAGACAGCTTTGTCATGCAGCATGATGTGCCTTCCATTTTTGCGGGCCATTACGACCCCTCGTTTCGACTGGCGCTTTGCCTGAAAGATCTGGCTTTGATCGATGAACTGATTCGAGAAACTGGGACGCGGTCGGAGCTGACGCAGGCTGCGTATGCGCGCTTTCGCGAGGCCGCCGAGCGCTACGGAGAGCATGCGGGGGAGATGACCGTCTGCAAGCTTATTGAAGAGGATGCGGGAGTCGAGCTGCGGGTGGCGGGAGAGTGGATTCCCCCCTGGCAGGTCCAACATCCACAAGACAGGGTAGAATTAATTTAAATAATTTGTTAACATATGTAGCCATATATGTCATCATATTCCTCATAAAACTGAGCGCATACGCCGAGAAACTGGGGATCGGCTACAAGACCGCATGGCACTGGTGGAAAGAGGGAAAGCTCGACGCCTATCAGACGGAAACAGGCACCGTCATCGTGCGTGAGCCGATCGATGCATTTGCCGACATCGCCCTCTGCGCCAGGGTGTCGAGAGCCGACCAGAAAGACGACCTGGTGCGACAGCTTGAGCGCTTGCAGACCTACGCCATTGCCAAAGGCTATACGGTGAGCAGGATCATGACGGAGGTGGGGTCCGGGCTGAATGAAAGCAGGCCGAAACTGACCGCCCTGCTCAGGGATGGCTCGATTGGCGTCATCGTGGTTGAACACAAAGATCGGTTGATGCGCTTTGGGTTCAACTACATTGTCACGCTGCTGGAACTGCAAGGCAGACGTGTCGAGGTTGTGTTTCCGAACGAGACCAAAGAGGATCTGGAGGCCGATTTCATCGCCAGCATCACCTCCCATGTCTGCGACTGTACGGGCGGCGCAGCAACAAGCAGGGGGCAGAGCGCCTTCGTCAGTGTGTCGAGCAGGCAGCGCAGCATGAAGAACGCGTACAAGAGTGAACTGGACCCGAACAACAAGCAGATCAGGGCCATGCGCCAGCATGTGGGCGCGGTGCGCTGGGCGTACAACTGGGGGCTTGAGCGAATCAAACAGGCGGCAGCCAAGGGCGAGAGATGGCCGAGCGCGGTCGATCTGCATCGTGAGGTGAACAAGCTCAAGGGAACTGAGGCGCTGCCGTGGGGCTATGCGGTCAGCAAGTGTGCGTTTCAGGAAGCGCTGCGCAATCTCCAGGCTGCGGTTGACAACTGGCGCGTCCGCAAGAAGGGGGAACGCAAGGGGCTGCGGATGGAGTTTCCCAAGCGCAAGACCCGCAAGCACGGACTGGGCGCTTGCCGCTTCACCGGAACCATCAAGGTGTTCGATGGATGCATCCAGTTGCCGCGCATCGGTGTCGTGCGTCTGAAGGAGCATGATTATCTCCCTACCGACAAGCGCATCACGCAAGCGACGATCCGTGAGCGCGCCGGACGTTGGTTCGTGTCGGTGCTGGTGGAAGAAGAAGCGCCGACTGGGGACATACCCTCGGTCGCGACCGAGGGTATGTCCGGGGCAGTGACCGAGGAACTGATCGAGGTAGCGACCGAGACAGTAAGCAACAAGGCAACCAGCGATGTGCTGGGCGGCAATGTGCTGGGCGTGGATGTAGGCATCAAGACGCTTGCCACCTGTTCAGATGGAACTTGCTGCGCAAATCCAAAAGTGTTGGCTGCGAAAATCAAGTTTAGAACAGAGTGCAGGC